>DBEZQF010000127.1:0-8922 GCA_048254795.1 Collinsella sp.
CGTGCGACGTGAGCTGGACGAGACGGCTCGTCATGTGGAGAAGCTTCGCGCGGAGAACAGGGTAAAATCCGCCACATACAAACAACTCTTCGCGATTCGGTCGACCTTAAAGGAGATTGATCGCCGTCTTGTCGAACACGGGCTGTAGTCTCGTCGCTTGTGTGTCTGTGCCCGAAACGCCGTAAAGGAGGCGCCTTATGGAGTCGCTGTACAGGAAGTACCGTCCACTCACGTTTGAAAGCGTGGTTGGCCAGCAGCATATCGTCTCCACCCTTGAGCACGCGGTGGCCGAGGGTCGTCTTTCCCATGCGTACTTGTTCTGTGGGCCGCGTGGCACCGGCAAGACCACCATGGCGCGCATCCTCGCCAAGGCTCTACTGTGCGAGAAGTCCGACGCCGCCCGTGCGCAGGGCGCCTCGGGCTGCATGCCGGATGGCACGTGTCCCGAGTGTGAGGCCATTGCGGCGGGAACCCACCCCGATGTGTATGAGCTGGACGCCGCGAGCCGCACGGGCGTCGACAACGTGCGTGAGGAGATCATCAACTCGGTGAGCTTTGCGCCTGTGCGCGGCGCGTACAAGGTCTACATCATCGACGAGGTCCACATGCTCACGACGGCGGCGTTTAACGCGCTGCTCAAGACGCTCGAGGAGCCGCCGGCGCACGTGATCTTTGTGCTGTGCACCACCGACCCGCAAAAGATTCTGGAGACCATCCTCTCGCGCTGCCAGCGCTTCGATTTCCACCGCATCGGTAACGAGGATATCGAGCACCGCCTGGCATACGTGTGCGAGCAGGAGGGCTTCGACTACGACGACGAGGCGCTTGCCATCGTGGCGCGCCACGCCAAGGGCGGTATGCGCGACGCGCTCTCCACGCTGGAGCAGCTGAGCGTCTTCGGCAACGGCACCGTGCATGCGGACGATGCCCGCTCGCTTTTGGGCGAAGTTTCGGACCAGATTCTGGGCGAGTTTGCTCGCGCCATCGCCGAGCGCGATGTCGCCGAGCTCTATGGGCTTATTCGCGCGCAGGTCGAGGAAGGTAACGACCTGCTGGAACTGACGCGCGACCTGGTTGCGCACGTACGCGACGTGTATGTTGCCTGCGTTGCCGGTGCCCGTGCCGAGTTGTTTGAGGACGGTGCCGAGCAGGCCGAGGCGCTTGCTGCCGAGGCCGCTGCCTTTGGCGAGCATCCTGCCGATCGTTTGGCTCGCGTGCTGACGGTGCTCGACGATGCCGCCTTGGAGATGAGGGGTGCGAGCGACGTGCGCCTGGTGCTCGAGATCGCCTGCACCCGCCTGGCGCGTCCCGAGGCCGATTTTACGATTGAGGCTTTGGCCGAGCGCGTGGCTCGCTTGGAGGCCATGGTTGCCAACGCCGCCGTTCCGGCGAGCGTGGCTGCTGCTCAAGCGAGTGCGCCTGCGGCTGTCGCGGCTGCGCCTGCGACGACACAACAACCGACGCTGATCTCGGGTGCCCGAGCCGCTACTCCTGCGGCGACCGCCGCCCCCGCCGCTGCGCCCGCGCATCAGGGTGGCATGCCTTGGGACCGCGGCGCTGCTGTTCCGGCTGCCCAGCCTGCGCCCAAGTCCGCGGCTCCGGCTCCCGCGCCTAAACCTGTAACGCCTGCACCTCAACCCGTTGCGGCTCCGGCTCCCGCGCCTGCTGCATCGACCGTGCCGGTGTCCAAGCCCAACAACGCCGCCCAGGTTGCCGCCGCCGGTGCTGCCGAGACCCCCGCGGTCGAGGACGCCGGCGAGCTCCAGCGCAAATGGGTCGAGGTCGTCGAGCGCGTCAAGGCTCGTCAGGCCTCCTACGCAGGGCTTTTGCTCAACGCCCGCGCCACGGCCGACGACGGCTCCAAGCTCACGGTCTCGTTCCCCGCGGGCTCGACCTTTGCCATCAAGATGCTCGGTCGCGCCGACACGCAATCGGTGGTCCTGCCGACGGTCTGCGCGGTCTTCGGTCGTCGCACCGTCGACTACGTCCTGGATGGAGGTGGCACGCCGGCTCCTCAACATGAGGAGCATTCTCCATCTGCACGGGCTGCGGCATCTGCGGACCCGCAACCCGTGTCCTCGGCGGCCCCTGTATCCTCGAGCGCCAGCGCTCCGCAGCAGCAAGCGACGCCGGTGATGGCACCGACCCCGTCGGCGCCTAAGCCCGCCACGCCCAAATCTGCTGCTCCGGCTCCCGCGCCCAAGCCCGCCGCCGCGCCTGCGTCTAAGTCATCCGACCTGGCTAAGGCCCCCTGGCTGCGCTCCGACAACCCTGCCGGCGCTCCTGCCACGGGCAAGCTCCCGACCGAGCCAGCGCCCCGTGCGCCCGAGCGCTCTGCCGCTCCCAAGGCTCAGCCGTCTGCGCAGTCCGCTCCGTGGGAATCCGAGCAGGTTCCCTACGACGATGCCATGGTCGGCGGTTTTGCTGCCGATGCCGGCGGGGACGATCTGCCGCCGTTCGACGTGCCGGGTGCGGCGTCCGCGCCCAAGCCCGCTGCAGCTGCCCCCAAAGAGGAGGACGCCCCCGCTGCCCCTTGGGAGTCCAACCCAGGCGCGGGCAGCCCCTTCGGCCATCAGGGCGCAGCCCCGAGCATCCCGCAGACCGAGGACGAGGCCAAAGCCCTCATCCGCAGCGTCTTCGGCCAGGCCACCATCTTCAAGCCGGTGGAGTAGCTGCGCGGGCGGGCATACTGCTCAAGAAGAGAACTCTTTGTCCGGGCGCATCTGTATTTCGGACATGTGTAATGTGGTGCCGCGTATATCGCATTCGAGTAGACAGGTACGTGACGGTCGGCCTAGGATGCTGAGGTCGATACGATACGTTGCATGGCTGTCCGTGTACTCGACTTGCTCGGCGCTGACGGTTGCTCCGATTGTCGAGAAAACGCCTAGTTCGGCATCGACAATCTTGGAGTTCTTTATCTTGACCTTGAACTCTTGGTAGAGGGATGGGCTGTTGTAGTAAACGGTTCGGGTTCCGTCGGTGCACTCATCGGTCGCTTCCCATTTGACGACGGGCTGGCCCGAGCTGGCTATTAGCAGTTCTGCTCCAAAGGATATAGCATGGGTGATGGCAACCAACAATGCCCAGCCGACAAAGAGATAGAGAACAAAATATGCAGCGGGGTGTTTTGAGCGGATGTTTTGGAGCGCGTCGGGGGCATTCATGGGGTACCTCCAAATTGCTATCTATGGCAATCAAATTATACCCCGCCGTCATGAGCGCCACCTCGAGTAGTGGCTCGGCATTTAGCCATTTAGCGGTACGCATTAAATGTCGGATTCCGGCTCTACAAGATTTAGCTTTCAATATTATGCAGATGCGAATTATTCAACTTTGCATAATCTTTGGGTGCGGCTTGCACTCCAGGACATGTATATCGACTGAGGTAACACGTCCGCCCCGCTCGCTGGCCGCGCGCCGTGGTACGATTTTTGAGTTTGAAAGTCCCGCCGTGCTCCGGCTGCCCTTGCAGCTCGGCGTGCGGCCGCACGTAAAGGAGCCATCATGGCCGGTATGAACATGCAGCAGATGATGAAGCAGGCTCGCAAGATGCAGGAGCAGCTTGCCGCCGCGCAGGAGAACCTCAAGTCCCAGACCGTCGACGCCTCTGCCGGCGGCGGCATGGTCAAGGTGACCGTTAACGGCGAGATGGAGCTCGTCAACCTCACCATCGATCCCGATGCGCTCGATCCCGAGGACGTCGATATGCTGCAGGATATGATCATGGCTGCCGTCAACGAGGCCGTCCGCGGCGTCAACGAGCTCGCCAACAAGCAGATGGGCGCCATCACCGGCGGCCTCAACATCCCGGGCATGCCGTTCTAAGACACGCATATATATGAGTGCCAACCACAGTCTGCAAAAACTGCTCGATGAGCTGGGCCGTCTGCCGGGCATTGGTCCCAAGTCGGCCCAGCGCATCGCCTATTACCTGTTGGAGGCCGACGCCGAGGAGGCGCGCCGCCTGGCCGAGGCCATCCTGGAGGTCAAGCAGGAGGTCCACTTTTGCAGCCGCTGCTTTAACTACGCCACGGCCGACGAGTGCTCCATCTGCCGGGACCCGATGCGCGATACCACTCGCATTTGCGTGGTGGGCGAGCCGCGCGATGTCCAGGCGATCGAGCGCACGGGCAGCTACCACGGCCTCTACCACGTATTGGGCGGCGTGATCAGTCCCATGGACAAGATTGGCCCCGAGCAGCTGCACATTCGAGAGCTGCTGGCACGCTTGGGCCACGAGGACATCCACGAGGTCATTATCGCCACCAACCCCAATATTGAGGGCGAGACCACGGCGAGCTATCTGGCCCGTACCATCAAGCCGTTGGGCGTCGAGGTGTCGCGTCTGGCAAGCGGCCTTCCCGTGGGCGGCGACTTGGAGTATGCCGACGAGCTTACGCTTGGCCGCGCTATCGAGGCCCGCCGCGCGATCTAGGCGGCGTCAGCTCCGCGGCATGTCCCGTCGACCTGCCGCACGGGGCACTCATAATTGGGCGCACGTTCATGCATTTGTTGTTCAACAAACCTGCTTTTCATCCGCTTATCGCGTGGATGGGTCCGGTCGCACCTCGTATTTGCCCATTCGTTGCGCAACCTTTTGGGTTCGCTGATACACTCAAATGTGAATATGAAAGAATGCGCCGCTTTTAAGCGGCGTGTTTTTGTTGGAGGAGAACGCATGCGGCCCGGGGGTACTCAGACAAAGCATGGCGCCGCGGTGCGCATGCGACGCCGGCTGGGCCTGGCGCCTTGGGCGTATGTGCTGCTGTCTTGCTCGCTCGTGCTGGTCATAGCCGGTGTTTCGGCTTATGGCATGACGGTGCCGTCCATGGTGCAGGCGCATGCTGCGCGCGAGCTGCATATTGGGCGCAAGGCCAAAAGCGACTTGGGAACGACAACCGGATATGCGTGGGCGAGTGTGGTCGGGCGCACCGTGTTTGGCGTCGATCCCGCGGACGAGAGCGAGCAGGCATCCAACGAGATCACGCTGGCAAACGGCAAGACCATCGTGCTCACCAACACCAAGGTCATTACGAAGCTTTCCAATAACAGCGTGGCTTCTGTCGTTAACAAGGCGGAGCAGCAGAAAGAGCAGGATACGCAGCAGACGGGTAAGCCCGGCAGCTCGGACGGGTCCGGTTCTGGCACCGGTTCGTCGAGCTCGGGCGGCGGTTCCGGTTCGGGCTCCGCCTCTGGCGGTGGATCTTCGAGTGGTGGCTCGACGGACGGCGGCACCGGCGGGGACGCGGGCTCGGGTGGCCTCTCGGCTGCCGAGGAGGAGAGTATTCACAGTTGGCTCGTGACCAAATACAACATGCTCGATGGCTATGTCGCCCGCGCCAACAGCGTGGTTTCGACCTATAACGCTACGGGCGATACCGGACCGTGCGACACCCTGGCCAACGATATGTTTGTCATCCGTGCCGAGTTCGGTCGACAAAGGTTCTCGACCAAATCTAAGTGGTATCGGCAGTATGCCAATCTGTGGGGCTGCTATACCAACCTGTGTCAATGGGTTGGGCACTATGGCGACGACGACGTCGCGCTCAACAACTTCAACACCAATGTGGCGGCGATCGCCCTATGACGAACGACCTCGCTTCTACGGCAGCCCAGTCGCTCAACCGCGATCCCATGGTGGGCCTGCGCCTGGCGCGCGTCGACGGGTTTGAGCCGGCCGTCGCCCTGGGCACGGACGAGCTTCCTGCCTACCTGCGCCGGTTTACGATGCTGTTTGCCGATGACGCCACCATGCGCCGCGGCGGTATCGGCCGTGTGACGCGTGCCGTCAACGCGCAGAGCGAGGCCGTGGCGCTCAAGCAGCTCATCTTGCCAACGCGCGACGAATTTGATGACGATGTCGCCCACGAGGCGCTGGTCACCAAGTTCAAGGCGGCGTTTCGCGAGGAATATGAATGCCATCGTGCCCTTTCGGGCCTTAAGGGCTTTCCCCGCTTATACGGGTGGGGCGAGGTCGACGGCGTGCCCGTGATCGTCATGGAGTGGGTCGAGGGCGAGACGCTCGCTCGCCTGCGCCCGCGCCTTGCCGTGGACGACGACGGCCGCCTGTCACCGCTCGTGGCGGCGCGCCTGGGTCGCGACCTGTTCGATCTGCTCTGCCGCATGAGCTTGGTGGGCGAGGGTTTTGTCCACCGCGATATCTCGCCCGCTAATATCATGGTGCGCACGGCGCGTCTGCCGCTCGATCGACAGCTTGCCGAGGGCACCTTCGACCTGTGCTTGATCGATTTTGGCTCGTCGCTGGCGCTCGAGCCCGCCTCTGCGGTGGCCGGTACCGGCGGCAAGGCGTCGTTTACGGAGCGCTATGCCACGCTGCGCCGTGCGACGGTTGCCTACGCCCCGCCCGAGATGCTCACCGATGACATTCCCGACTTACGCACGCTCCGCATGTCGCCGGCAATCGATGTATATGCTGCAGCGAGCACGGTCTACGAGCTCATTGCCGGTGTCGCGCCGTACGAAGTAGCGCCGGGTGCATCGGGTACTTCGGGCTCGCGCAAAAAGACGCGCGATATCGCCAGCCCTTATCGCCTCAAGATGGATACGCTGCCCGACTATCCCGTCGGCGCCCACGCGCCCGGCTGCGACTTGACGCAACTGCTGCGACGCGAGCCCGATGTGGCACTTGCCGCGGCCGAACAGGCTCAGCAGCTGGGGCTCGATCCAAATTCCGAGGACCTGCGCGATGCGCTGGCGTTTGTCGACGCTCAGCTGTTCGATGTGGTGATGGCCTGCCTGTCCTGCCATCAGGAAGATCGTCCCGAGCCGGCTGCGGCGGAGGCGGCGCTCTCGGCATTTTGCGACCACTATGCGCAAAATGTCGCCCGCTCGCTTCGCGCCGAGCCGCTCATGCCGTGCCCGATGGAGGTATCGGGGCACACAGTCCGGCGTGCGGCGATGGTTGGTGCGACGGCGGTATGCGGCGTGCTTTGGACCGTGGTCGTGGTATCAGCGGCGCTGTTGGCGTCGGGCGCCCATGTGACGCTCGTCGTGGGACCGCTTATGTGGTCCGGGAAGCTGCCGGCCATTATCGCCGCGCTGGCGTTGGCATCGCCGGGCATGGTGGGCATCGCTGCCGGGGCCTTGGCGCGCGACCGCCGTGCGGGATTCCTGCAGGGCGTGTTGGCCCTTTCCGCCTGCGAGGTTCCGGCGCTGGCCGCACTCGCATGCGCCGTGTTTTCCCAGCATGCCGTGGCGGGTGGCCTGGTGGCCGCCATAATTGCAACCTATGCGCTCACGTGGTTTTTGCTGGCGATGGGGTTTGCCTTTGAGCTTCCCGTCGTGTCAGCACGACGTGCGAAAATTCCCATGGCGACGCCGCTTGCCGGCGGAGCCGCGGCTGCCCGCACCTTTGGCGGGCCGGCCGAAGTATCCGACACGATCTCTGCGACCAAGGAGGGCTAAGCCATGGCTTCTCAAGCTGAGCTCACCCCGTGCGGGGCAATGTTTGACATCTTTAAGCGCGCCGCGCACCTGAGCCATATCGAACTGTGCGGCCTGGTGCTCTCGAGCCGCCCGCTCGCCGACGGCCGTAGTCCGCAGAGCCGTGCCGCCGATCGCTCCTGGGTTTCGCGCTTTATCGTGCGCGCGCCGGTCGGCACGCTACAGGAACGTTATTTTGCCGATTACGGCACCTCGGCCGCGCGCATTATGTCGCAGCTGGCCCTGCGCCGTCGCAATCCCATGGACGCCGCGGCCGTGACCAATATGGTGTGCGGCCCCGCTGGCGAGCCCATGGTGCGGGCACTCGAGGAATGCCACCAGGACACGAATCTCTATCGCAATGCGCTCGAGCGCCTGTCGCAGGCGGCTGAACTCATGCCCGCCGAGCGCGCCGAGGCCATCCTGGTGCTGTTTGTCGCCGTGGGTTGCTCGGCAGATGTACGTTCGTCGGTGACCTATGCCATCGACTACGCTCATGCGACCTGTGGTGGCGCCACGTCGACGCCGCGCTCGCTGAGCACATCTTCGGTCGTGGGCGAGCACGAGGTCGCGCCGGCGCATCCGCTGGGACTGCTGCGCGTGCAAAACGGCTATGTGGTGAGCGCCCCGCGCTGGATTCAGCCGAGTGAGGAAGGCGTCGAGATCGGCGCGCTGGCAACGGGGGAGGGCGACATCACCGACGTCGGCGACGACGTCTCGGCCCGCCATGCCCATATCTGGTGCGACGATTCTGGCACATGGTTTGTCGAGGACCTGTCGTCCACGAACGGCACCGTGGTGGTAAACGGGGCCACGAGCGTGTGTATTCAAGTAGAGCCTGGCCGCTCCGCTCAGCTCAACCCCGGCGACGAGCTCAAACTCGGCGAATCCACCACCTACGCCATCCTCCTCGGCGCCCTCTAACTCATCCCCTCAATGAGTTGCGGTGAAATAGGGACTGATTAAGGCCGTTAACAGCAAAAACACTCCCTATTTCACCGCAACTGCTGTGGGGTTCCAGGGGACTGTGCCCGTCGGTGCCGGGCGCACAATAGTCACCCGAGGTAAACCTTTACCGGCCACCTATATTTGCCGAAATTACACTTGACGGCGGGGTACAATAAACCCGCATGCGGATTTCCGTTGCGGGCGCTTCCCATCGCCGGGGCGTGCCCGGGAGCATCCGGCATGCGGCCTTTGCGGCGCTCGGTCATGTGCAAGACGGGTAGCTGGGCCTGTGGAGCGCGTGCAGCCCTCCTCGCCTCGGCATGCCTTCTCTCCACGCCATGTACCTGCTGCTGAGTTCGCCTGCCAGATGATTGGAAGCAACAGCGAAAATCCCATCACGCCAACATCCCGGCGATCGCCGGGGCCTGTATACCTATATGAGAGGAGAGGGGTATATGGCGCGTAAGTTTAAGTCTATGGACGGCAACGAGGCGGCCGCATATGTTTCGTATGCGTACACCGAGGTAG
>DBEZQF010000128.1:0-1202 GCA_048254795.1 Collinsella sp.
GCGACGACTCCTGATTGGGATGCCGAGTGGGCCGGCTACGGCAACAGTGGCAACGGTTCGACCGTAACGGATGCCAAGACGCCTGCGCAGGCCGCCGGTCTTAAGTGGGCCTTCGATTGGAAGGCCGAGTCTGGTCAGCAGTATGCCAACTGCAGCGAGCCTGTCATTGCTAACGGCTTTGTGTACATCGCGACCGAGAACGAGCTCATCAAGATCGATTCGTCCACGGGCAAAAAGGTTGCCTCTGCGCCGCTTGCCTCCAAGGTGAGCTATACCTCTCGTCCGATCTATACCAATGGTCTTATCATCGTTCCGCTCAACGGCGGTGCGGTCCAGGCGATTACTGCAGACAAGCTGATCTGCAAGTGGCTGACGCCTGGTTTGACGGACTTGACGCAGAGCTCCTGCACCGTCGTTTCGGACGGCGAGTACGTCTATGTAGGCTCGGTCGATATTTCGTATGACGAGAATTACAACGCGACCTACGGCAACGGCTCCTTTGCGCGCATTAAGATTGCCACGGGCGAAGTTTCTTGGCAGAACATCGACCCTGCCGAGGGCTATTACTGGACTGGTGCGGCTTTGACGGATAAGTATGCCATCGTTCCTACGAGCGCGGGTACGCTTAAGTGCATTGATAAGACGACGGGCGATGTCGTTTCGACCATGAAGCTCGGCGCTGTCGCAAATGCCGATTGCATTGCCGATCCGTCCAATGGTTCGACCTTCTATCAGATGACGCACGACGGAAAGCTCCATGTGATTTCGCTTTCGGCGAAGGGCGTGCTGAGTGAACAGAAGACGGTTGATCTGGGCCTTACGAATAATCTGAGCGCCCCTGCGGTGTCTGGTGACAATCTGATTGTCGGCGGACAGACGGCTACTGGCTCTGCTCTGGTTCTCTATAACCTGAAGACGGGTAAGACCACGATGGTCGCTGCTGCCGACGGCAAGGCGCTGCCGGCTGGCCTCAATGGTATTGCTGCTACTCCGCTGGTGAGTGTTCAGGGCGGCAAGACCTATGTGTACTTCACCGTTAACAGCGCGGATAGCAAGGATTACGTCAACTACTCTGCTGGTGGTGGCGTGTATCGCTATACGCTCGGCGATGCAGAGGCGACGCAGATTTATGATGCGGCTGGCCATTACCAGTACTGTGACTCTCCGGTCATTGCCGATGCTTCTGGCAATCTCTACTACAT
>DBEZQF010000129.1:0-2147 GCA_048254795.1 Collinsella sp.
GAACCGGCGAACTGGGCGTCGGAGTGCATACGGCCCATGGTGTCGGTCATGCCGTAAGAGGCAGGGCCGGCGCCCATGTTGTCCGGGTGCAGGGTACGGCCAGTGCCGCCACCAGAAGCGACGGAGAAGTACTTCTTGCCAGCCTCGAGGCGCTCCTTCTTGTAGGTGCCAGCGACGGGGTGCTGGAAGCGCGTGGGGTTGGTGGAGTTACCGGTGATCGAGATGTCGACGTTCTCGTGCCACATGATGGCAACGCCCTCGCGGACGTCGTCGGAGCCGTAGCAGTTAACGGCAGCACGGGGACCATCGGAGTAGGGGATGGTCTCGACGACCTTGAGCTCGCCCGTGTAGTAGTCGAACTGGGTCTTCACGTAGGTGAAGCCGTTGATGCGGGCGATGATCTGAGCGGCGTCCTTGCCCAGACCGTTGAGGATAACGCGCAGCGGCTTCTTGCGAGCCTTGTTGGCGTTCAGAGCCAGGCCGATAGCGCCCTCAGCGGCAGCGAAGGACTCGTGGCCGGCCAGGAAGGCGAAGCACTCGGTGTCGTCGGAGAGCAGCATAGCGCCAAGGTTGCCGTGGCCCAGACCAACCTTGCGGTCCTCGGCGACGGAGCCGGGAACGGTGAAGGCCTGGATGCCCTCGCCGATGATGGCAGCAGCCTCAGAAGCGGACTTGGCGCCACGCTTGACAGCGAGAGCGCAACCGAGGGTGTAGGCCCACTCGGCGTTCTGGAAGGCGATGGACTGGGTGTTGTTGACGATCTCACGCGGGTTGAAGCCCTTGTCGGTGCAGATCTGCAGAGCTTCCTCGAGGGAGGCGATGCCGTTGTCGGCGAGGCACTTGTTGATCTTGTCAGCGCGGCGCTCGTAACCTTCGAACGTAACAGTCATAGTTATTTCCCTCCCTTTCTACTCGTGAACCGGGAACACGCTGGCGACGGAGTGAGTCTCCTCGTCGGTGCGCGGGTCGATGTACTTGGCAGCGTTCTCCCACTGACCATAGTGGCCCATAGCGCCAGCGATGGCCTCCTCGGGGGTCTTGCCGGCCTTGACGGCGTCGGTGAACTTGCCGAGGTTCAGGAACTCGAATGCGATGATCTCGTTCTTGTCGTTGAGAGCCATACGGGTGACGTAGCCCTGAGCGAGCTCGAGGTAACGAGCGCCCTTGGCCTTGGTGCCGAACATGGTGCCGACCTGAGAGCGAAGGCCCTTGCCGAGGTCGTCAAGAGAGGCGCCCACGGGCAGGCCGCCCTCGGAGAACGCGGTCTGGCTGCGGCCGTAAACGATCTGCAGGAAGATCTCGCGCATAGCAACGTTGATGGCGTCGCAGACGAGGTCGGTGTTGAGGGCCTCGAGGATGGTCTTACCGGGAAGAATCTCGGAAGCCATGGCGGCAGAGTGGGTCATACCCGAGCAGCCGATGGTCTCAACGAGGGCCTCCTCGATGATGCCGTCCTTGACGTTCAGCGTGAGCTTGCAGGCGCCCTGCTGAGGTGCGCACCAACCCACACCGTGCGTAAGACCGGAGATGTCGGAAATCTCCTTAGCCTGGACCCACTTGCCCTCCTCGGGGATGGGTGCGGGGCCGTGGTATGCACCCTTGGCAACGGGGCACATGTTCTCCACTTCCTGTGAGTACTGCATGCCTCTCCTCTCTATCGTGTTGGCGTCCCGTCTGGGGGTCGTGGCTGGCGATTGCCGGGCGACCCTTTGAAAGGGACATGACATGCAGCCCCTATAATACCGCGAAATGCACGGAATATTCGGCGAACGGCTCAGTTTTCGTAGCGAGAAGTCCGGAAGTTTTAATTGAAACGGTTTAACTCTATGTTCTGTGGTCGTGAACTTCCGTAGAGGGGGTCCGTTTTGGGCAAGCTTTTGGTCAGCTCTTGTAAGCGTTGCAGGGGTTGACCTGTTGCAACGGTGCCGTTCGCCGCCCGTTTACTGCCTTTGGCCGCGCGAGTGTATTGTTTTGCGTGAATGTTTTGATGGCACGCTTCAATCGTGCTGTATTGGATGGCAAGCAGATCCCGGCGAAGGGAGCGCCATGCAGCGCGTTTGGAGAACGGTTACCGGCTTTTACCATGTCTGTGCCCGCGGTACGGGCAAGCAGCTCATCTTTGAGGGCGATGAAGACCGGTGGGAGTT
>DBEZQF010000130.1:0-4665 GCA_048254795.1 Collinsella sp.
AGCCAATACTTATTATTTTGACGATTTTATAAATAAAAAGAATTGCAAGTCGGCTAAAATGCTGTAAAAAGGCGAAAAAAGATGCGCATATATATTGTATTTCCGAAAAATTGCGTACCTTTGCAGTCCATTTTGGACAATGGAGATAGATTTTTTAACAATTAAAGGACAGTTTAAGAAATGCCAACTATTCAACAGTTAGTGAGAAACGGTCGAGTGAGCATGGAGGACAAGAGCAAGTCTCCGGCACTCGCAGCGTGTCCCCAGCGCCGAGGCGTATGTACCCGTGGGTACACCACGACCCCGAAGAAGCCTAACTCGGCTATGCGTAAGGTTGCGCGTGTAAGATTGACCAACGGCAAGGAGGTCAACGCCTACATCCCCGGTGAAGGCCACAACTTGCAGGAGCACTCCATCGTGCTCGTCCGCGGCGGTCGTGTCCGTGACCTCCCTGGTGTCCGTTATCACGTCATCCGTGGCGCCTACGACGCTGCTCCGGTCCAGAACCGTATGCAGGCCCGTTCCAAGTACGGTGCTAAGCGCCCCAAGGCAAAATAAGCCAGATAACGTTTTGATACTTTCGCCGTGTGCCGCCTAAGCGTCGCACGGTAGACACTTAAGGAGATTTCACATGCCGCGTCGTGCAGCAGCTAATCGTCGTGAGGTTCAGCCTGACGCCGTTTACAACAACCGCCTGGTGACTCAGCTCATCAACAAGGTCCTTCTTGACGGCAAGAAGGCCACCGCTGAGCGCATCGTTTACACCGCTTTCGAGATCGTTGCCGAGAAGTCCGAGGGTGGCGACGCTCTCGCTACCTTTAAGAAGGCTATGGACAACGTCAAGCCCACGCTCGAGGTTAAGCCCAAGCGTGTCGGTGGCGCTACCTATCAGGTCCCGATGGAGGTCAACTCCCGTCGTTCCACCGCTCTGGGTATCCGCTGGATCGTCAACTTCTCCCGCGCTCGCAAGGAGAAGACCATGGCCGAGCGTCTCGCCAACGAGATCCTCGATGCTTCCAACGGCCTGGGCGCTTCCGTCAAGAAGCGTGAGGACGTCTTCAAGATGGCCGAGGCCAACCGCGCGTTCTCTCACTATCGTTGGTAAGTTAAGGTAAGGAACTAACATGGCTAAGCCTAAGTACAAGCTTTCCGATACCCGTAACATCGGCATCATGGCTCACATCGATGCCGGTAAGACCACCACGACCGAGCGTATTCTTTACTACACCGGTAAGACCCACAAGATCGGTGAGGTCCATGAGGGCGCTGCCACCATGGACTGGATGGTTCAGGAGCAGGAGCGCGGCGTAACCATTACGTCCGCTGCTACCACGTGCTTCTGGAACAAGGACGGTAAGGACTACCGCATCCAGATCATCGACACCCCGGGTCACGTTGACTTCACCGCTGAGGTCGAGCGCTGCCTGCGCGTCCTCGATGGCGCTGTTGCCGTCTTCGACGCCGTTGCCGGCGTTCAGCCCCAGTCTGAGACCGTTTGGCGTCAGGCTTCTACCTTCAACGTCCCCCGCATCGCCTTCATCAACAAGTATGACCGCGTGGGCGCTGACTTCTTCAACGCTATCGAGACCATGAAGGATCGTCTCGACGCCAACGCCGTGGCCGCTCAGGTCCCGATGGGCGCCGAGGACAACTTCTGGGGCGTTATCGACCTGGTCACCATGACTGCATGGGACTTCAAGGCCGACGAGAAGGGCATGACCTACCCCGAGCCGATGGACGAGATCCCGGCTGAGTTTGCCGACATCGCTGCCACCAAGCGCGAGGAGCTCCTCGACGCTGCTGCCAGCTTTGACGATGAGCTCATGGAGAAGATCCTCATGGAGGAGGACTTCACCGTCGAGGAGCTCAAGGCCGCTCTGCGCAAGGGCGTTCTGGCCAACGAGCTCAACCTCGTCTTCGTGGGCTCCGCTTACAAGAACAAGGGCGTTCAGGAGCTGCTCGACGCTGTCGTTGACTACCTGCCCAGCCCGCTCGACGTTGAGGCCGTCACCGGTACCGATCCGGACACCGGCGAGGAGATCCAGCGTCATCCTTCCTTCGACGAGCCCTTCTCCGGCCTGGTCTTCAAGATCATGACCGACCCGTTCGTCGGTAAGCTCACCTACGTCCGCGTTTACTCCGGCCGCGCTGAGTCCGGCTCCTACGTTGTCAACGCTTCCAACGGTCAGCGCGAGCGTCTCGGCCGCATCCTCGAGATGAACGCCGCCGAGCGTATCGACCGTGACGACGCCGCTGCCGGCGACATCGTCGCTTGCGTCGGCTTCAAGAACTCCACCACCGGTGACACCCTGTGCGAAGAGGGCAAGGAGATCGTCCTCGAGAAGATCGAGTTCGCTAAGCCCGTTATCGACGTTGCCATCGAGCCCAAGACCAAGGCCGAGCAGGACAAGATGTCCCTGGCTCTGACCAAGCTCGCCGAGGAGGACCCGACCTTCCAGGTTTCCACCAACCACGAGACCGGCCAGACCATCATCGCCGGCATGGGCGAGCTGCACCTCGAGATCATCGTCGACCGTCTGCTCCGCGAGTTCAAGGTTGACGCTAACGTTGGTAAGCCCCAGGTTGCCTACCGCGAGACCGCTGGTCACGACGTTGAGAAGGCTGAGGGCAAGTTCGTCCGTCAGTCCGGTGGTCGCGGTCAGTACGGCCATGCCGTCATCAAGCTCGAGAAGATGGAGGAGGGCTTCGGCTACGAGTTCGTCAACGCTATCGTCGGCGGCGTCGTGCCCAAGGAGTACATCCCGTCCATCGACAAGGGCATCCAGGAGGCCCTGAACACCGGTGTTATCGCCGGCTTCCCGGTCCTCGACGTTAAGGTCACCCTGTTCGACGGTTCTTACCACGAGGTCGACTCCTCCGAGGCCGCCTTCAAGATCGCCGGTTCCATGGCTATCAAGGACGCTCTCAAGAAGTCCGACCCGCAGCTGCTCGAGCCGATCATGGCTGTCGAGGTCGAGACCCCCGAGCAGTACATGGGCGACGTTATGGGCAACCTCTCCGGTCGCCGCGGCAAGATCGAGGGCATGGAGGATCGCAAGAACAGCAAGCTCATCCGTGCCAAGGTGCCGCTGGGCGAGATGTTCGGTTACGCTACCGACCTTCGCTCCCAGACCCAGGGCCGTGCATCCTACACGATGCAGTTCGACTCTTATGAGCCCGCGCCCAAGTCCATCGTGGACGAGGTCATGAGCAAGAACGCCTAAGTTCGAGCTCCCTGTTACGTAATCCGCGAGAACATCTCTCGCACTCTTTGGAGGTTTAAGTTGGCTACCCAGAAGATCCGCATTCGCCTCAAGGGCTATGATCACGAGGTCGTCGATCAGTCCGCGAAGCTCATCGTCGAGACCGCTCAGAAGACCGGCGCTCGCGTTTCCGGTCCTGTCCCCCTGCCCACCGAGCGCAACCTGTACACGGTTATCCGCTCGCCGCACGTGAACAAGGACTCCCGTGAGCAGTTCGAGATGCGCACCCACAAGCGCCTCATCGACATCCTCGACCCCACCTCGGGCACTGTTGATTCGCTCATGCGTCTCGACCTCCCCGCTGGCGTTGACATCGACATCAAGCTCTAAGCGATATCGCTCATAGCTTAAAGGGCCCCGCTGCCGTTATGTCAGCGGGGCCCTTTTGTTTTGAGTTTAGATTTTGGGATAGGGAATTCGTCTGCCGAGCTGACGGCTGCGGCGCCCTATTCGCTCAGGGGGCGCAAGGACGCTTCTTCGAAGTGGAAGACGCACAAGCCGCTCTCGGTCTCAATGCTTGCGCGGCCGCAATCGTCGACCGTTCTAAATATGCCGCGTGCCAGCTCGTCTCCAGCGGGGGAGCGGGCGATAACGTGCTTCCCAATCCAATTGAGGTGAGCGATATATTCGTCGTGGACGGGCGCGAGCGGTCCGGCGTCTTCTTCCATGGCGTTGAGGCGTTCTGCCCACGCATCTACAGCGTTCACGACTGCGTGATAGACCTGTTTGAGTAGCACATCGACGGCGGGAACGTTCTCGTTGAGTTCCGAGAGACCGATTGCGGGCAGGCCGCCATCGGGAACCTCCGCGGGCACATAGTTCACGTTGACGCCGATGCCACAGACCGCAAAGGGGTTGCCTTCGTTATCGCGTCCGGCCTCGACCAGAATGCCGCCGAGCTTGCGTCCTCGCGCGACCAGGTCGTTGGGCCATTTAAGGCGAATCTCGTTTGCAAGACCCTGCTTTTCGAGTGCTTCGAGCACCGCTAGGCCGCTGACGGCGGCAAGACCAGAATACTTTGCGGGATTAACGCATGGACGCAGGACAATCGAAAGCAATAAGTTGCCGGCGGTTGAATCCCACTTGTGGCCGCGCCGGCCGCGTCCTGCTATTTGAGCCCGGGCGGCAAGTCCTGTGCCGTGCGGCGCACCCTGTTTTCCTGCCTCGAGCAGGTCATCGTTGGTCGATCCGGTTACGTCGACTATCGTTAATTTGGCATCCATAACGGTTGCTACCTCCTAAGTTAATAAGGCAATCGCGTAATGGTGTCGAGAGATAGACACAATGTGAAGCCTTTGTCGCATTTGGACAATTTAATGTTAACACGTCAACAAAGACTGAAATGCGTTATCCTCTCTTGGTCGATGTAAACACGTCAACAACTCAAAGGAGGTTAGTGATG
>DBEZQF010000131.1:0-2917 GCA_048254795.1 Collinsella sp.
TTTTTGGGGCGACTTGGCGATGAGTGTGCTTCCGACGATCGCCCTTATCGCCATCATGTTCTACTTTATGCGCCAGATGATGGGCGCCAACAACAGGAACATGCAGTTTGGCAAGACCAACGCCAAGACCAACGAGGCCACGCGCCCCAAGGTCAAGTTTGAAGACGTTGCTGGCGTGGACGAGGCAGTCGAGGAGCTCGAGGAGATCCGTGACTTTTTGAGCGATCCGGATCGCTATCGCAAGCTAGGTGCCAAGATTCCGCGCGGCGTTTTGCTGGTTGGCCCTCCGGGTACCGGTAAGACGCTGCTGGCCAAGGCCGTTGCCGGCGAGGCGGGCGTGCCGTTCTTTAGCATCTCGGGTTCCGACTTTGTCGAGATGTTCGTGGGTGTCGGCGCCAGCCGCGTGCGCGACCTCTTTAAGGAGGCCAAGACTCAGGCTCCGTCGATTATCTTTATTGACGAGATCGATGCCGTGGGGCGTCAGCGCGGAGCCGGTCTAGGCGGCGGTCACGACGAGCGTGAGCAGACGCTCAACCAGCTGCTGGTCGAGATGGACGGTTTTGAGGAAAGCGAGTCGGTCATCCTGATCGCCGCAACCAATCGCCTCGATATTCTGGATCCGGCATTGCTGCGCCCCGGTCGTTTTGACCGTCAGGTCACGGTCGACCGTCCGGACGTAAAGGGCCGCGAGCAGATCTTGCGCGTGCATGCCGAGAACAAGCCGATGGACGAGGACGTTAAGTTTGAGAAGCTCGCCCAGATGACCGTTGGCTTTACCGGTGCCGATCTGGCAAACCTGCTCAACGAATCTGCGCTGCTGGCTGCTCGCCGCCATCGTTCCGTGATCTCGATGGACGAGGTCGAGGAGTCGATGGAGCGCGTGATTGCCGGACCGCAACGCAAGGGTCGTGTGATGACCGAAGCCGAGCGCACCACGATTGCCTACCATGAGAGCGGCCATGCTCTGGTGGGTCACATCTTGGAGCACTCCGATCCGGTCCACAAGATTTCGATTGTCAGCCGCGGCCAGGCTTTGGGTTACACACTGCAGCTTCCGCAGGAGGATCACTTCCTCAAGACCAAGAACGAGATGCTCGACGAGCTCGCCGTGTTCTTGGGTGGCCGCGTTGCCGAGGAACTCATGTGCGATGACATTACATCGGGCGCGAGCAACGATCTGGAGCGCGCGACCAAGATGGCGCGCGAGATGGTCACGCGCCTGGGCATGAGCGAGGAGCTTGGAACGCAGGTGTTTGGTGAGGCGCAACATCAGGTATTCCTGGGCCGCGACTATGCCGACCATCAGGATTACTCCGAGGAGACGGCGCGCCGCATCGATATCGAGGTTCAGCGCATTATGCGTGAGGCCCATCGTCGTGCGGTCGAGATCCTGGATGCCCGTCGCGATCAGCTCGACCTGATGGCCAAGGTGCTGCTTGAGCGCGAGACCGTCGAGGGCGATGCCGTGAACGCCCTGCTCGACAACGAGTGGGATGTCTACCTTGAGCGCGAGGGCGATATCCTGGCGGCCAAGGAGGAGCGAAACGCCAAGGCGGCCGGCATGCCGACCAAGAAGCGTGCGCCTCACATGAGCGAGGAGGAGCTGGCGGCTGATGCCGCGGCATTTGCGCAGGCGGCTATGCAGGAGGATGCCGAAGCCGCATCCGATGATGCCGATGATGACTGTGCCGTCAATGCCGGTGCCGACACCGACAAATAGTTCTTGTAACAAAAGCCTCCGCGGGGAGACCTGCGGAGGCTTTTTCTTTTGAGCGATATGAGGCCGTCTGTTGATTGGGGACAGACTTAAATGAGCGTTTTCACGCATTTAAGTCTGTCCCCAATCAACATTGCTGCGGCACTTTGCTCAACTAAAGCGTACAATACCGCCTATGCGAAAGGGGAACAGATGATCAACGAAACTATGTATGCTCGCGGTGCGGAAAGCTCCATCATCCGCGAGATTTTTAGCTATGGCCTTGAGCGCAAGGCGCAGATCGGTGCGGAAAACGTATTCGATTTTTCGCTGGGCAATCCGAGCGCTCCGGCACCCACTGCTGTGGCGGAGTCCATTAAGAAGGCCCTGGAGCTGCCGAGCGACCAGTTGCACGGCTACACGCCCGCACCGGGCCTGCCGCAATGTCGTGCCGCTGTGGCCGAATCGCTCAACCGCCGCTTTGGCACGAGCTATGAGGGCAAAGACGTCTTTATGACGGTGGGCGCCGCGGCTTCGCTCACCTGCACGCTCAACGCGATTACCAATCCGGGCGACGAGGTCATCGTTATCGCCCCGTACTTTCCGGAGTATCGCGTTTGGATTGAGAAGGCCGGCTGTACGTGTGTTGAGGCGCTCGCCGATGAAGATACGTTCCAGCTGAGCGTGGACAACGTGCTCAAGGCGATTACCGATAAGACGGCTGCCGTCATCATCGACTCGCCGAATAACCCGACCGGTGCCGTATATACACGCGACACGCTGACGCGACTGGCCAATGTTCTGCGCGAGGCCAACGCTCAGCGCGATCCCGAGAATCCGATTATGCTCATCTCGGATGAGCCGTACCGCGAGATCGTGTACGGTGCCGAGGTGCCTTGGGTGCCCTCGATCTACGAGAACACCGTGGTGTGCTACTCGTATTCTAAGTCGCTTTCGCTGCCGGGCGAGCGCGTGGGATGGATCCTTGTTCCCAATACGAATCCTCAGGCAGATCGTCTAATGCCCGCCGTTGCCGGTGCCGCCCGTACGCTGGGCTTCGTGTGCGCGCCGGCGCTCTTTCAGCGCGTAATTATCGACTGCATCGATGAGCCGAGTGACGTTGAGGCCTATGCACGCAACCGCACCGCGCTTACCGACGCACTAGCGGAGTATGGCTACACCTATGTTGAGCCGGATGGCGCGTTCTACCTATGGGTGAAA
>DBEZQF010000132.1:0-2914 GCA_048254795.1 Collinsella sp.
TTTTTGGGGCGACTTGGCGATGAGTGTGCTTCCGACGATCGCCCTTATCGCCATCATGTTCTACTTTATGCGCCAGATGATGGGCGCCAACAACAGGAACATGCAGTTTGGCAAGACCAACGCCAAGACCAACGAGGCCACACGCCCCAAGGTCAAGTTTGAAGACGTTGCCGGCGTGGACGAGGCAGTCGAGGAGCTCGAGGAGATCCGTGACTTTTTGAGCGATCCGGATCGCTATCGCAAGCTGGGCGCCAAGATCCCGCGTGGCGTGTTGCTGGTTGGCCCTCCGGGCACCGGTAAAACGCTGCTGGCCAAGGCCGTTGCCGGCGAGGCGGGCGTGCCGTTCTTTAGCATCTCGGGTTCCGACTTTGTCGAGATGTTCGTAGGTGTCGGCGCCAGCCGTGTGCGTGACCTCTTTAAGGAGGCCAAGTCCCAGGCCCCGTCGATCATCTTCATCGATGAGATCGATGTCGTGGGACGTCAGCGCGGAGCCGGCTTGGGCGGCGGCCACGACGAGCGCGAGCAGACGCTCAACCAGCTGCTGGTCGAGATGGACGGTTTTGAGGAGAGCGAGTCGGTCATCCTGATCGCCGCCACCAACCGCCCCGACATTCTGGATCCGGCGCTGCTGCGTCCCGGCCGTTTTGACCGTCAGGTTACGGTCGACCGTCCGGACGTGAAAGGCCGCGAGCAGATTTTGCGCGTGCATGCCGAGAACAAGCCGATGGACGAGGACGTTAAGTTTGAGAAGCTCGCCCAGATGACCGTTGGCTTTACTGGTGCCGATTTAGCGAACCTGCTCAACGAGTCTGCGCTGCTGGCCGCTCGCCGTCATCGTTCCGTGATCTCGATGGACGAGGTCGAGGAATCGATGGAGCGCGTGATTGCCGGACCGCAGCGCAAGGGTCGCGTGATGACCGAGGCCGAGCGCACCACGATTGCCTACCACGAGAGCGGTCACGCCCTGGTGGGCCACATCCTGGAGCACTCCGATCCGGTCCACAAGATCTCGATCGTCAGCCGCGGCCAGGCGCTGGGCTACACGCTGCAGCTTCCGCAGGAGGACCACTTCCTCAAGACCAAGAACGAGATGCTCGACGAGCTTGCCGTGTTCTTGGGCGGTCGCGTTGCCGAGGAGCTCATGTGCGATGATATTACGTCGGGCGCGAGCAACGATCTGGAGCGCGCAACCAAGATGGCGCGCGAGATGGTCACGCGCCTGGGCATGAGCGAGGAGCTGGGCACGCAAGTGTTTGGCGAGGCGCAACATCAGGTGTTCCTTGGTCGCGATTACGCCGATCACCAGGATTACTCCGAGGAGACGGCGCGCCGCATTGATATCGAGGTTCAGCGCATCATGCGCGAGGCCCATCGTCGTGCTGTCGAGATCTTGGATGCCCGTCGCGATCAGCTCGATCTGATGGCGAAGGTGCTGCTTGAGCGCGAGACTGTCGAGGGCGATGCCGTGAATGCCCTGCTCGATAACGAGTGGGACGCCTACCTTGAGCGCGAGGGCGATATCCTGGCGGCCAAGGAGGAGCGCAATGCCAAGGCGGCCGGCATGCCGACCAAGAAGCGCGTGCCTCGCATGAGCGAGGAGGAGCTGGCGGCTGATGCCGCGGCCTTTGCGCAGGCGGCCATGCAGGAGGATGCCGAAGCCGCATCCGATGATGCTGACGATGACCATGCCGTCGTCGGTGCCGACACCGACAAATAGTCTTTGTGGCAAAAGCCTCCGCGGGGAAACCTGCGGAGGTTTTTTCTTTTGAGCGATATGGGGCCGTCTGTTGATTGGGGACAGACTTAAATGAGCGTTTTCACGCATTTAAGTCTGTCCCCAATCAACATTGCTGCGGCACTTTGCTCGGCTAAAGCGTACAATAGCGCCTATGCGAAAGGGGAACAGATGATCAACGAAACTATGTATGCTCGCGGCGCGGAAAGCTCCATCATCCGTGAGATTTTTAGCTATGGCCTTGAGCGCAAGGCGCAGATCGGTGCGGAAAACGTATTCGATTTTTCGCTGGGCAATCCGAGCGTTCCGGCGCCCGCTGCTGTGGCTGAGTCGATTAAGAAGGCCCTGGAGCTGCCGAGCGACCAGCTGCACGGCTACACGCCCGCACCGGGCCTGCCGCAATGTCGTGCCGCTGTGGCCGAATCGCTCAACCGCCGCTTTGGCACGAGCTATGAGGGCAAAGACGTATTTATGACGGTGGGTGCCGCGGCTTCGCTCACCTGCACGCTCAACGCCGTTACGAACCCGGGCGACGAGGTTATTGTTATCGCCCCGTACTTTCCGGAGTATCGCGTTTGGATTGAGAAGGCCGGCTGTACGTGTGTTGAGGCGCTCGCCGATGAAGATACGTTCCAGCTGAGCGTGGACAACGTGCTCAAGGCGATCAGCGATAAGACGGCGGCCGTCATCATTGACTCTCCCAACAACCCGACCGGTGCCGTATATACGCGCGACACGCTGACGCGACTGGCCAATGTTCTGCGCGAGGCCAACGCTCAGCGCGATCCCGAGAATCCGATTATGCTCATCTCGGATGAGCCGTACCGCGAAATCGTGTACGGTGCCGAGGTGCCTTGGGTGCCCTCGATCTACGAGCACACCATCGTGTGCTACTCGTATTCCAAGTCGCTGTCGCTGCCGGGTGAGCGCGTGGGGTGGATCTTGGTTCCCAACACCAATCCGCAGGCTGCCCGTCTGATGCCGGCTGTTGCGGGTGCTGCCCGTACGCTGGGTTTTGTATGCGCACCGGCACTCTTCCAGCGCGTAATTATCGACTGCATCGATGAGCCGAGTGACGTTGAGGCCTATGCACGCAACCGCACCGCGCTTACCGACGCACTAGCGGAGTATGGCTACACCTATGTTGAGCCGGATGGCGCGTTCTACCTATGGGTGAAA
>DBEZQF010000133.1:0-2154 GCA_048254795.1 Collinsella sp.
GCCGTAGACCGTGACGGCGCGATTGGGACGGCGCCCCTCCTCGCCACCGGGGGTATAGGCGTCGGTGTGGCGGCGGTGCTTGGTTACCGAATAGTGGTTGACCATGGAGTCCATGTTGCCGGCGCTGACGAGAAAGCCCAGGCGCGGCTCGCCGAGCACGGTGATGCTGGTGGGGTCGGTCCAGTCGGGTTGGCAGATGATGCCCACTTTGTAGCCGTGCGCGTCGAGGACGCGGCTGATGATGGCCATGCCAAAGCTGGGATGGTCCACATAGGCGTCGCCGCAGATGTAGACAAAGTCGCACTGGTCCCAGCCGCGTGCATCCATGTCGGCTCGACTGACGGGGAGGAATTTATCGCGGCCCGGGCGCCAGGGGCGGGCGGGCGTCGCTTGGGAATGCTTGGTGCGGGCGACCGTGGCCTGCGCCTTGCCGCCGCGCTTTTGCTGCTGGCCCTGTTTGCCCTGCTGACTGCGCTGGTTGTTCTGAGCGTGCTGAGGCTTTTTTGCCACGATCCCTCCCGGTGTCTGTATGCTGCACGTAATTGTAACCAGTCTTTTTGGGACGGGGCTAAAAAGACTGGGGGAGTACATGAGCTGGGGGATCGGCGCGTCGATACGGGGATCGTTTGTTTCCAGACTGTGTATCTGCGCGTTGGAGAACCCGTCTCGCGCGCACGCCATGTTGTCAATGGGTTACAGTATGAACGGCGGTTATGTTTCCGCCAACGCACGAGAGAGTCGTCAACAAGGAGGATGCACGACGATGCAGCGTGCCAAACAGATATCGGAGTCTATTGAGCTGGGCATCATCTTGGCGCTCGCCGGTGGCTTTATGGACGTGTATTCGTACATTGGGCGCGACCATGTTTTCGCCAACGCGCAGACGGGCAACATCCTGCTCGTGGGTGTAAGCATCTCGGAGGGCAACTGGCAGCTGGCGGGACGCTATTTCTTCCCCGTGGTGTCGTTTGCCGTGGGCATTATGCTTGCCGACCTGGTTCACGAGCGGTTCGGCAGCGTGATTCACTGGCGCCAGGTGACGGTGTTTTTTGAAGCCGTCATCTTGCTGGGCGTGAGCTTTATCCCCGGTGGCGGTTACAACCTGCTCGCCAACTGCCTCACTTCGTTTGCCTGCGGTATGCAGGTCGAGAGCTTCCGCAAGATTCACGGTCACGGTATCGCTACGACCATGTGCATCGGCAACTTGCGCAACGCGCTGCAAAACGTGGACGATTACATCATCACCCACAGGCGCGGCTTTTTGGAAAACGGCCTGCTGTACTTTGGCGTGATCTTTATCTTTGTGTTTGGCGCCGTGTTGGGCAACTGGTGTATTGAGCGCATGGGCCTGCATGCCATCGTCGTGGCGAGCTTGCTGCTGTTTGTCGCGTTTGCCATCATGTTCATCGACCGCGAGCGCGACTTGCGCTTACGCTGGAAGGTTGCGGCCGAGGCTTGGAAAGAGGGCTGCCGAAAGTAACCGAATGCGGCAAAGGGGCTGTCCCTTTGCCGCAATATTTTTCATCATCTGTTGAAACGCTTTAACAATTTTGACGTTCTCACGCGTTTTTCGTTTCAAAAGCGTTAGGATGGGACTCATAGCGTGGGGCGTAATGGGTGCCCCGCACACGATGGGAGGCTATCAATGGCTAATCGTTTCGTTCTCAATACCATCTCTTATCATGGTTCCGGCGCCATCAAGGAAATCCCCGGCGAGCTCCAGCGTCGCGGCTACAAGAAGATTTTCGTCTGCTCCGATCCCGATCTGGTCAAGTTTGGCGTTACCGCCAAGGTGACCGACGAGCTCGACGCCGCCGGCATCGCTTGGAGCCTCTACTCCGAGATCAAGCCCAACCCCACTATCCAGAACGTCAAGGACGGCGTCGAGGCCTTCAAGGCCGCCGAGGCTGACGCTATCGTGACCATCGGTGGCGGCTCCTCCATGGACACCGCCAAGGCTATCGGCATCATCATCAACAACCCCGAGTTCGCCGATGTCCGCAGCCTCGAGGGCGTTGCTCCCACTAAGAACCACGCCGTGTTCACCATCGCCGTGCCGACGACCGCCGGTACCGCCGCCGAGGTGACCATCAACTACGTCATCACCGACCCCGAGAAGGTCCGCAAGTTCGTGTGCGTCGACACCAACGACGC
>DBEZQF010000134.1:0-5007 GCA_048254795.1 Collinsella sp.
ATCCTCGATACGCCGGTGTCCCCCGAGCTTCTGCCGCCCACGGGCGACGGCGAGATTGCGCAGAAGACCGAGGATTTGGTGGGCCCGTACGAGCTGCACGACTACTTCCTCTACTACCTGCTGCGTTTTGGCTTTGAGCCGGGCAAGATCTACCGCATGGCGCTCAAGAGCTTCGAGGGCGTCTACGACGCCAAGACCGTCCACACGTGGCTACGTACGTTCTACCGTCGCTTCTTTGCCCAGCAGTTTAAGCGCAGCTGCCTGCCCGATGGTCCCAAGGTGGGTTCGGTGACGCTCAGCCCGCGCGGCGATTGGCGTATGCCGAGTGACGCTAGCTCGCGTCTGTGGCTTGCGCGGATCGACGCGCTCAATCCAGTTGACTAAGGTTGGCTAAATTGAACCAATACGGGGGTTGCAAGCGTTACACTTTTGCAATCTGATGGCCCGTATCGCGCGGCGCTCTTGTCGGAGCGCCGCGTTTTTTATATCGAAAGGTGGCACCATGCAGGCATCGCAGCGTCTCGACCGCTTTGGCGCGGAGGTCTTCGCCTCGCTCAACAACAAGCTTCTCGCGCTGAAGGCTCAGGGCAAGACCATTTACAACATGAGCGTGGGCACGCCCGACTTTAAGCCGTACGACCATGTGGTCGAGGCGCTCACGCAGGCAGCCCAAGATCCCGAGATGTGGAAGTATGCCCTGCGCGACCTGCCCGAACTCAAGCAGGCCGTGTGCGATTACTATGAGCGTCGCTTTGGCGTTTCGGGCATTACGCCGTCTATGGTGCAGTCGTGCAACGGCACGCAGGAGGGGGTGGGCCATTTGGGCCTTGCCCTGCTCGATCCGGGTGACACCATTTTGGTTCCCGATCCGTGCTACCCGGTCTTTGAGGCGGGTGCCAAGATCGCCGATGCCAAGCTCGAATACTATCCGCTGGTTGCCGAGCACAATTACCTGCCCTATGTGGCGGGTATCGATCCCGAGGTTGCCGATCGTGCCAAGTACATGATCGTGTCGCTGCCCGCGAACCCGGTCGGCTCGGTGGGCACTCCCGAGGTCTACGAGGAGATTATCGCCTTTGCCCGCGAGCATGATCTGTTGATCGTCCATGATAACGCGTACTCCGACATCGTGTTTGACGGCGAGCCCGGCGGCAGCTTCTTGCAGTATCCCGGCGCGCTCGAGGTGGGCGTTGAGTTCTTCTCGCTCTCCAAGTCGTTTAACGTCACCGGTGCCCGCATCGGCTTTTTGGTCGGTCGCGAGGATGTGGTCTCTGCCTTTGCCAAGCTGCGCGGCCAGATCGACTTTGGTATGTTCTTCCCGATTCAGAAGGCCGCCATCGCGTGCCTGAACGGTCCGCGCGATGAGGTCGAGGCGCAGCGTCTGAAGTACCAGGAACGCCGCGATGCCCTGTGCGACGGTCTTGAGGGCCTGGGCTGGGAGCGTCCCAACGCGCATGGCTCTATGTTTGTGTGGGCCAAGCTTCCCGGTGGTCGCACCGATTCCATGGCGTTTTGCGAGGAGCTCATGGAGAAGGCCGGCGTTGTGGTGACGCCGGGCGCGAGCTTTGGCCCTTCGGGCGAGGGGCACGTGCGCATGGCGCTGGTCCTGCCGCCCGATCAGATCGCTTTGGCTGTCGAGGCCATTCGCGAGGCGGGCCTGTATTAGAAACCTATTTCGACTCGTCAATAGCTCGAAACCGATTTCGTGCAGTTATTTTACGAATTCTGCAAACAATTTCGGTAAACGGTCGATTTTTGGCTGCGAATAGGAGCATAATCAAAGTCCCGATTGGATGTATTGGGATTACGGCAAGCCGCTCGGGTCGTTCCCGGGCGGCTTGTTTGTGGAGAGAGATGGGAGTTTCTAATGGTTAACGAGAAGAAGGTCGCTATTGTCGGCTGCGGCTTCGTCGGTTCGTCTTCGGCGTTCGCTCTGATGCAGAGCGGTCTGTTCTCCGAGATGGTCCTCATCGACGTGGACAAGAACCGCGCCGAGGGTGAGGCTCTGGATATCGCGCACGGCATGACGTTTGCCGAGCCGATGAAGATCTACGCCGGCGATTATTCCGATGTCGCCGACGCCGCCATGATCGTCGTCACCGCTGGCGCTGCCCAGAAGCCCGGTGAGACCCGCCTGGACCTGGTCAACAAGAACGTAAACATCTTTAAGTCCATTATCCCCGAGATTAAGAAGTCCGGCTTCGACGGCATTCTGCTAATCGTCTCCAACCCGGTCGATGTTCTGACCTACGCTGCCATCAAGATGTCCGGCCTGCCCGAGGGCCATGTCATCGGCTCCGGCACCGTGCTCGACACTGGCCGTCTGCAGCAGATGCTTGGTGCCCACGTCGAGGTTGACCCGCGCGATGTCCAGGCCTATGTCATGGGCGAGCACGGCGACTCCGAGTTTGTCGCTTGGTCCAGCGCTCAGGTTGCTGGCGTTCCGCTGAACACCTTCTGCGAGCTTCACGGTCATCTGGAGCACGAGGCTGCCGAGAAGCGCATCGCCGAGGACGTCAAGAACTCCGCCTACACCATCATCGAGAAGAAGCACGCCACCTACTACGGCGTCGCCATGGCCGTCAAGCGCATCTGCACCGCTGTCATGCGCGATGAGCAGACCGTTCTGCCCGTTTCCTCGCTCATGGTGGGCGAGTATGGCCTGTCCGATCTTGCCATCTCCATGCCGACCGTCGTTGGCCGCGACGGCGTTGTCTGCCGCGTCCCCGTGCCGCTGAACGATGACGAGCAGCATGAGCTCACCGTCTCCGCCAAGGCCCTCAAGGACATCATCGACAGCGTCGATTTCTCCTGCTAAATCAAGCTCGCTAGAGCGAAAAGCTACAATGAAGGCGTCCGGGCCCACACGGTCCGGGCGCCTTTTGGTGCAAAGTAACCTGACCCCAATGCACCCCCAATACACCATAGTTGATGGGAGGGCCATGTCGGATTCGCCTAATTTTTTGACCTATGCTCAGACGGCGTTTGATCCGTTTGAGGAGCGGCCGTTCTGCGCGGTGGACAGCCTGGTCTTTGCGTGGTTGTCCTATTTGCGTTTGCCGGGTGATATGGCGGAGCTGACGAACTGGCAGGGCCTAGACGTACGCGAGCTGCTGCGTGCCGAGTGCTATCGGGACATGATTGACGACTTGTGGGATCCAGAGGGGAGCAGGGCCTTGTTGGAGGCCGTGGCAGCAAATCCCAGATACCGCGGCGTGCACGTTTGCGGCTATCGTGCCGTGAGCGATGTGGTGGCGACGGAGCAGTTTGCAGCCATGGCGTTCCGGTTTCCGGCGGGGTTTAGCTATCTTTCCTTCCGGGGGACCGACAGCACGATTGTGGGCTGGAAAGAGGACTTTAACATGGCGTTCCGGTGTCCTGTGCCGGCCCAGGAATCCGCGGCGCGTTATGTGGACGAGGCGGCGGATGCGATCGACGGGCCGCTTTTGTGCGGAGGTCATTCCAAGGGTGGAAACCTTGCGGTGTACGGTGCGGCGATGTGCTCCGATGTCGCCCGTGAGCGAATCGAACGGGCGTATTCCCATGATGGTCCAGGGTTCGTCGAGGAGTTTCTGAACGGCAACGCCTTTGCCGATCTTTCCGGTCGAATCGACAAGACGCTACCTCGGTCGTCGATCTTCGGCATGATGTTCGAGACACAAGAGGACTATGCCATCATTGAGAGCACCGAGTTCAGCCTGCTGCAGCACAATCCCTTTAGCTGGGTGGTTGATGGTTGCGACTTCGTATACTGTGAGCGCCTGTCCGCCGGTACTCGATACGTTGATGGCTCCATTCGCGAGATGCTGCTTACAGTGTCGCCTAGCGAGCGCGAGCGTTTTGTAGATGCGTTGTTCTCCGTGTTTGAGGCTACGGACGCCGAACGGTTTGCGGATATCGCAGGAAATCTGCGTGAGAGTCTGCCTGTGATGCTCCAGGCTGCGCAAGGCTTTGACAAAGATACGCGACGCTTTATCTCGCAGACCATCGTGGCGATCCTTAAATGCGCACTGTTGCCCAAACGACCCCAGATCGACGTGCCCGCTGCCGGCAAGAGTTTGGCAGAACAGCTCGAGGCTTGGCAGTCCGAGCTCCTGCGCTAGCCATTGATACAAAGCAACCTGTCCCCGATGCGCCAATCTTCGATGCGCCTGGGGCGGGCTCGACCGCTATACTGGTTCGTGCCGAAATCGATCTAGAACGGAATGCCGTATATGAAAATCAATCACGCGATTCTGCATATCCTGGACTTTGACTCTGCCGTCAACGTCATGAGTCAGCGAGAGCTCGATATCGAGAGCCGTACCGTGCGCAACTTCGTGACCACGCATCTGCGCCGCGCACGCACCTCGGCCGACAATAAACGCGCCACGTTTGCCGAGAACTCCGCATTCGGCGGCGAGCTCAAGGGCTATTTCTTTGGTGAGCGTGAGTTCGTGGACCTGTCTCAGCAGATTGCGGAGTTCATCTCTTCCGAACTTACCAAGGCCGAGAAAGCCGAGTCCACTGACGTGCTTGTGGCGGACTTTGATGACGATGAGGATGCCCGCTGGTTTGCCGTGATGCTGCTGGGCTCCAAGCAGGCTTTTATGCACGAGGTAGGTCGCGAAGAGGGCGAGGTGCGCAACGACATTGCGCGCCACTACGCCATTCTGCCGAATCCCTCGCAAAAGGTGCCGAGCTATGCAATCGTGCGTGCAAGCACCATGGAGATCGGCTATGTGGACAAGAAACGCAAGATCGCCGGCGAGGACCGTATGCTTATCCCCGATGGCCTGCTGCAGTGCGACGCGGGCGTATCGGGCAAGGAGGTCATCGACACCGTGACGCGTGTGGTCGAGGAAGTCGCCGAGGAACACGGTGCCAATACGGCCGTAGCGCTCGCCAAGGTTAAGGCTGCTGTTGCCGAGAAGGTCGAGGATGACGAGGAGCTGCCGCCTTGGGATATCGTCGACGAGGTCTTTGAGGACGAGCCGGTCATCAAGGAGAGCGTGCGCGCGGCACTGA
>DBEZQF010000135.1:0-9749 GCA_048254795.1 Collinsella sp.
CGTCAAGGCTTTTCTTGCTCAACGGTCGGTACCTGATAAACTATTAGGTTGCGATAACTGGCGAAGCTATGCCTCGCCAATCCACCGAGCATTTCCGTGAAGGAGGAAAAACCTGGTGACCTACGCATACACTGCCACTGAGCGCAAGCGCGTCAGCTTCGGGAAAATCCCGGAGGCCATGGAGCTCCCCAACCTTATCTCTGTTCAGAGGGAATCCTTTGAGCGTTTTAAGGACGAGGGCCTTCGTGAGGCGTTCAAGGAATCCAGCCCCATCCAGAGCCAGAACCATGTTCTCGAGGTTACCTTCGGCGAGCATCAGTTTGGCGATCCCGCGCACACCGTCGAGGAGTGCCGTGAGAAGGACATGACCTATCAGGCTCCGCTTCTGACCGACGTCCGTCTCACCAACAAGGAGACCGGCGAGATCAAGGAGCAGCTCGTCTTTATGGGCGACTTCCCCATGATGACCGATCAGGGCACCTTTATCATCAACGGTACCGAGCGTATCGTCGTCTCCCAGCTCGTCCGTTCCCCGGGCGTGTACTACAGCTCCGAGATGGATTCGGGCAAGCAGATCTACAAGGCTCAGATCATCCCGTCCCGCGGTGCCTGGCTCGAGTTTGAGGTCGACAAGCGCGACCAGCTCATGGTCTCCATCGACCGTAAGCGCAAGCAGAGCGCCACGATGTTCCTGCGCGCCCTTGGCATCGCCGTCACCAACGACGATATCATCGAGCTGCTCGGCAACTCCGATGTGATCAAGCGCACCCTCGAGCGCGATACCGCCCTCACTCGCGAGGACGCCCTCATCGAGATTTACCGTCGTCTGCGCCCGGGCGAGCCTCCCACCGTGGACGCTTCCCGCAGCCTGCTCGAGGGCCTGCTCTTCAACCCGCAGCGCTACGATCTGGCCCGCGTCGGTCGTTACAAGGTTAACAAGAAGCTCAACCTCACCACCGAGGAAGAGGTCACGGTGCTCACCGACGAGGATATCGTCGCGACGCTGCGCTACCTGCTGTCCCTCGCTGCCGGCGAGCAGGGCTTCAAGGTCGATGACATCGACCACTTTGGCAACCGCCGCATCCGTACCGTCGGCGAGCTCGTCGCCAACCAGTTCCGTATCGGCATGAGCCGTATGGAGCGCGTCGTCCGTGAGCGTATGAGCTCCCAGGACATCGACGAGATCACCCCGCAGTCGCTCATCAACATTCGCCCGATCGTGGCCTCCATCAAGGAGTTCTTCGGTTCCTCGCAGCTCTCGCAGTTCATGGACCAGGCGAACCCCCTGACCGGTCTGACCCACAAGCGCCGTCTGTCCGCACTCGGCCCTGGTGGTCTTGCCGGCCACAAGTCCGGCTCCAGCCGCCGCACCAACGTGCCGACGGCCGTCCGCGACGTTCACAACTCGCACTACAGCCGCATGTGCCCGATCGAGACCCCCGAAGGCCCCAACATCGGCCTGATTGGCTCGCTCGCCCTCTACGCCCGCGTCAACGAGTACGGCTTCATCGAGGCTCCGTTCCGCCGCGTCGAGAACGGCGTTGCCACCGACCAGATCGACTGGATGACCGCTGACGAGGAAGAGAAGCACGTCATCGCGCCGGCCAACACGCCGCTCGATCCCAAGACCAACGAGTTCATCACGACCGATGCCGAGGGCAAGCTTGTCCGTCCGCACACCGTGATCGCCCGTACCCGCGACTTCGACGGCTCCTTCGGCGCTCCCGCCGACGTGCCTGTCGAGGACGTCGACTACATGGACGTCTCGCCGCGTCAGATGCTCTCCGTCGCAGCCACGCTGATCCCGTTCCTCGAGCACGACGACGCTAAGCGTACGCTGATGGGCGCTAACATGCAGCGTCAGGCCGTGCCGCTGGTTCACCCCGCCGCTCCCTATGTCGGTACTGGCATGGAGCGTCGCGCCGCTCTGGACTCCGGCGAGGTCACCCTGGCCAAGAACGCCGGCGAGGTCATCTTTGCCGACGCCGCCAAGATCATCGTCAAGCATGCCGGCGGCATGGACGAGTATCACCTGGCCAAGTACCAGCGCTCCAACCAGTCCACCTGCATCAACCACCGTCCGCTCGTGCGCGTCGGTGACACCGTTGAGCAGGGCGAGCCTCTGGCCGACGGTCCTTCGACCGATCATGGCGAGCTCGCACTGGGCCAGAACCTCACCGTGGCATACATGCCGTGGGAAGGCTTCAACTACGAGGACGGTATCGTTGTGTCCGAGCGCCTGGTGGCCGAGGACCTGCTGACGACCATCAACATCACCCGTCACGAGATTGACGCCCGCGACACCAAGCTCGGCCCCGAGGAGATCACCCGCGAGATCCCGAACCTCTCCGAGGACATGCTTGCCAACCTCGACGAGGACGGCATTATCCGCATCGGCGCTGAGGTCGGCCCTGGCGACATCCTGGTCGGCAAGGTTACCCCCAAGGGCGAGAGCGCTCTGACCGCCGAGGAGCGCCTGCTGCGCGCCATCTTCGGTGCCAAGGCTCACGACGTTCGCGACACCTCCCTCAAGATGCCTCACGGCGCTTACGGCCGCGTCATTGACGTTGTCCGCTTTAGCCGCGAGAACGGCGACGACCTGGCCCCCGGTGTCAACGAGCAGGTGCGCGTCTACGTCGCCCAGCGTCGTAAGATCCAGCAGGGCGATAAGATCGCCGGCCGCCACGGCAACAAGGGTGTTATCTGTAACGTTCTGCCGGTCGAGGACATGCCCTACATGGCTGACGGTACCCCGATCGACGTTATCCTCAACCCGCTGGGCGTTCCTTCGCGTATGAACGTCGGCCAGCTGCTCGAGTGCCACCTTGGCTGGGCTGCTGCGTGCGGTTGGGATACCGAGCAGGCCGACTCCGACAAGTACGTCCCCGGTCCGTTCTTCACCGCGACGCCCGTCTTCGACGGCGCCAAGGAGGACGAGATCGCCGAGGTCATCCGTCGTGCCAACAAGAACATGCTCAACAAGGCCACCGCTGCCTTTGGCGATCACATGCGCCCCGAGTTCGTCACCCAGCTTGACGAGCGCGGCAAGACCCGTCTGTTCGACGGCCGCACCGGCGAGGAGTTCCGCGAGCCCATTACCGTGGGTACGTCCTACATCCTCAAGCTCGGCCACATGGTCGACGACAAGATCCACGCCCGTTCGACCGGCCCTTACAGCTTGGTTACCCAGCAGCCTCTGGGCGGCAAGGCCCAGTTCGGCGGCCAGCGCTTCGGCGAGATGGAAGTTTGGGCACTGTACGCGTACGGTGCGTCCAACGTCCTGCAGGAGATCCTGACCGTCAAGTCCGACGATACCGTGGGCCGCGTCAAGACCTACGAGTCCATCGTCAAGGGCGAGAACGTCCCGGTTCCGGGTATCCCCGAGTCCTTCAAGGTTCTCGTCAAGGAGATTCGTTCGCTCGCACTGGACATCGAGCCCATGCACGATGCCGACGAGGACGCCTCCGCCCCTGTGACCGCCGAGGAGACCTCCGCTCTCGACGACCTGGCTGCGCTCGGCGGCGTTGACGCCGACGTCGAGGCCCAGGATGCCGAGACCGCCGAGGCACCCGAGGCTGTCGCCGCCACGACCACTGATAAGGAGTAGTTGACTGTGGCAGATTTCGAAGCTACTGATTTTGACTCGGTAAAGATCTCCCTTGCCTCCGCCGACCAGATCCGTTCCTGGTCGCACGGTGAGGTCAAGAAGCCGGAGACCATCAATTACCGTACCCTCAAGCCCGAGAAGGACGGCCTGTTCTGCGAGAAGATCTTCGGTCCCGCCAAGGACTGGGAGTGCTCCTGCGGCAAATACAAGGGCATCCGCTTTAAGGGCATCGTCTGCGAGCGCTGCGGCGTCGAGGTCACCTCGGCCAAGGTGCGTCGCGACCGCATGGGCCACATCGAGCTCGCCGCTCCCGTGTCCCACATCTGGTACTTCAAGAGCCCCACGAGCTTCCCGATGAGCCGTATGCTCGACATCAAGTCCAAGGACCTCGAGAAGGTTCTGTACTTTGCCAGCTACATCATCACCGAGGTTGACTACGAGGCTCGCGAGGCCGACGCCGACGACCTGCGCGAGGAGCTCGCCGCCGATCTGGAAGAGATCGATGCCGAGTGCGCCCGTCAGATCGAGTCCCTCAAGGAGCAGGGCGACCCCGAGAACTTTGACGAGTTCTCCGACGAGGAGCCGCTGACCCCCGAGGAGATCGCCTCCGGCATCGTCGACATCGAGGAAGAGTGCAAGGACGAGAAGCAGCTCCGCACGGACGCTTTCAACGCCTTCATGAAGCTCGCCGAGCGCGACCTCATCTCCGATGAGCCGCTGTTCCGTGAGATGACCCGTTACTACTCCATGTACTTCAAGGGTGGTATGGGTGCCGAGGCCGTTCGCGACCTGCTCGCTGCCATCGACCTCCCCTCCGAGGCCGAGAAGCTCAAGGCCATCATCGCCGACGAGGACTCCCAGAAGCAGAAGCGCGAGAAGGCCGTTAAGCGTCTCGAGGTCGTTGACGCCTTCCTGAAGGGCGGCAACAGCCCCGCAAACATGATCCTGGACGTCATCCCGGTCATTCCGCCCGATCTGCGCCCGATGGTCCAGCTCGATGGCGGCCGCTTCGCCGCGTCCGACCTCAACGACCTGTATCGTCGCGTGATCAACCGTAACAACCGACTCAAGCGCCTGCTCGACCTGGACGCCCCTGCGATTATCGTGAACAACGAGAAGCGCATGCTCCAGGAGTCCGTGGACGCCCTGTTCGACAACGGCCGTCGTGGTCGCCCGGTCTCTGGCCGTGGCGGTCGCCCGCTCAAGTCGCTCGCCGAGGCCCTCAAGGGCAAGCAGGGTCGTTTCCGTCAGAACCTGCTGGGTAAGCGTGTCGACTACTCCGGCCGTTCGGTTATCGTTACCGACCCCAAGCTGCTGCTGCACCAGTGCGGTCTGCCCAAGACCATGGCGCTGGAGCTCTTCAAGCCCTTCGTTATGAAGCGCCTGGTCGAGCTCGGTAAGGTCGAGAACATCAAGGGCGCCAAGCGCGCTATCGACCGCGGTGCCACCTTTGTGTGGGATATCCTCGAAGAGGTCATCGACGGCCGCGTCGTGCTGCTCAACCGTGCACCGACCCTGCACCGTCTGTCCATCCAGGCCTTTGAGCCGGTGCTGGTCGAGGGCAAGGCTATCCACCTGCACCCGCTGGTCTGCTCGCCCTTCAACGCCGACTTCGACGGCGACCAGATGTCTGTCCACGTGCCGCTGTCCAGCCAGGCTCAGGCCGAGGCCCGCGTGCTCATGCTCTCTGCGAACAACCTGCGCTCGCCGGCATCCGGCAAGCCGGTCAACATCCCTTCGCAGGACATGATCATCGGTGTGTACTACCTGACCCAGGTCCGCGAGGGTCTGCCGGGCGAGAACCACGTGTTCTCGAGCTTCGACGACGCGCTGCACGCCTATGACTGCCGCTCCGAGGTCGACATGCAGGCCAAGATCCAGGTCCGCGTGTCCGCTGCCGATGCCAACGTCATCAATGAGGACGGCACCCGTATCTTCCGCGTCAAGAACGGCAAGAACGAGTTTGTCGACTACGATGTCACCGGCAATAAGACCGCGCGCTTCGAGACCTCTATCGGCCGCATCATCTTCAACCGCCAGTGCCTGCCCGAAGACTACGAGTTCATGAACTACAAGATGGTCAAGGGCGATGTGGCCAAGCTGGTTGCGGACTGCTGTGATCGTTACCCCGAGGCCAAGGTCGGCCCGATCCTCGACGCCATCAAGTACTCCGGCTTCCACTACGCTACCCGCGCCGGCCTCACCATCTCGGTGTGGGACGCTCTCATCCCTGCCGAGAAGCAGGAGCTGCTCGACCGCGCCCAGGCCAACGTCGACCAGATCAACGAGTACTTCGAGGAGGGCTTCATCAACGAGACGGAGCGCCACATCGAAGTCGTTAACGAGTGGACCGCTTGTACCGACAAGGTCGCAGCGCTCATGCTCGACATGTTCGACGAGGAGAACCCGCTGTACATGATGGCCGACTCCGGCGCCCGTGGTTCTAAGACCCAGCTGCGTCAGCTCGGCGGCATGCGTGGCCTGATGGCAGACATGTCCGGTGAGACGATCGACCTTCCCATTAAGGCGAACTTCCGCGAGGGTCTGCTGCCGCTCGAGTACTTCATTTCGACCTACGGCGCCCGTAAGGGCCTGGTCGATACCGCATCCCACACTTCGGACTCTGGTTACCTGACCCGTCGTCTGGTCGACGTGGCCCAGGACGTCATCGTCCGCGAGGAGGACTGCGGTACGCACGAGGGCGTCACCTACAACCTCATCATCCCCGGCACCACCGACCTCAACACCGACCTCGTCGGCCGTTGCTTCATCGAGGACGTCGTGGCTCCCGATGGCACCGTGCTCTTTGAGCAGGACGGCTACATCGAGAAGGTCGCCGACATCCAGAAGATGGTCGATGCAGGCCTCAAGAAGGTCAAGCTCCGCGCGCTGCTCACCTGCCGTTCCAAGTACGGCGTGTGCCAGAAGTGCTACGGCTGGGATCTTTCCACCCGTCGTCCGGTCGCCATCGGTACCGCGGTCGGCATTATTGCCGCCCAGTCCATCGGCGAGCCCGGTACGCAGCTTACGATGCGTACCATTCACTCCGGCGGCGTCGCTGGCGTCGACGATATTACGCAGGGTCTGCCTACGGTCAGCCGTATGTTCGATATCGTCGGCAACGTCAACGAGAAGATCCTGGGTCGCGAGGCCGAGCTGGCTCCGTACTCCGGTCACCTCTCGATTAAGCCCGAGAAGTCCGAGTACGTGCTGACGCTCACCGACTCCGAGGATCACACCCGTGTCCTCGACGAGCGTCGCGTCCCCGCTTCGGTGCGCTTTATGCCCGAGATCGAGGACGGCTGCGAGGTTCGCGCCGGCGACCAGATCACCAAGGGCTTCGTCAACTTCCGCAACCTGCGCAAGCTGACCGACATCGAGTCGACGATGCACACCTTCGTCGAGAGCGTCAAGGACGTCTACACCAGCCAGGGCGTCGACCTGAACGACAAGCACATCGAGGTGCTCGCACGTCAGATGCTGCGTCGCGTTCAGATCACCAACCCCGGTGACTCCAAGTACCTGCTTGGTCAGTACGTCGACCGCTACGAGTTCGCCGACGAGGTCGAGCGCGTTGCCCGTTTGGGCGGTCAGGCTCCCGTGGCCGAGCCCGTCATCCTGGGTACGCTCAAGGTCGCGTCCAACATCGACTCCTGGCTGTCGAGCGCTTCGTTCATCCGTACCGCCGGCGTCCTTACCGAGGCTGCCATCGAGGGCAAGGTCGACCACCTGCTCGACCTTAAGTCCAACGTCATCGTCGGTAAGAAGATCCCGGCCGGTACCGGCCTCAAGCCGTACGCCAACGCCAAGCTGACGTATCGCACGGCCGACGGCTATGTCGACATCGACGGTCCGGCTTCGCCCAACGCCAAGTCGCTGCCCGAGTGGGCTCCGGTTGAGCTCAAGGACCTGGACGAGCAGCTCCCGCAGCAGCTCGACTGGGCCGGCTATGACGAGTTCGGTGGTGCTGACGGTTCGTTCACCCGCAACGGCCACACCATCTCCGCCGAGAAGGCTCGCCTGTACCTGTTCGACGACCTGGGCGTGTCGCAGCGCTGGACCAACAAGTTCAGCGAGGTCGGCATCGAGACGGTCGGCGACCTGGTCGGCAAGTCCGAGGAGGATCTGCTGCGCATCGATGGCATCGGTGCCAAGGCGATCGAGGAGCTCCGTGACGGCCTTGAGGCCCACGACCTGCTCTACATCCTCGAGAACAATGACGACGTTGCCGACGAGGAAGACCTCTCGCAGCTGCTGCAGATGGTCTTTAGCCCCGACGGTCCGGACGACATCCTGCTGGGCACCTCCGCTGCGCCGACGCATCACGCCGACGCCGACGAGGAGCTCCTGGGCGCCCCGATCGACGACAAGAAGGCTCCCGCCAACGGTGCCATCAACGAGGACATGGCTTCCCTCGACGAGCTGCTCAATCAGCTCGTGGACACCGACGACGCCGAAGAGGCCAAGTACAACGACGAGGAGTAATTTCCTAGTACGTTAACCGTCCTTCCAAAGACCCGCTTCCCAACAGGGGAGCGGGTCTTTTTTGATGAGAAACGTTGCCCCGACGAGCACGTGGCTTATAGGACAAAATGTGTGTCTGCTTTAGGGGCATCGGCGCAGGTCGATGCCCCTTTTTCAGCCGTTTAAATTCCGTGCCCGCTTTTAACCGCTCGGACAGAATGTGTGTCCGGTTGCCTATCGTTCCCGCAGGTAGATAACCTTTTCCGGAACCGTTAAATACCCTTTCGGAAGAGGTGCCCATGAAGGCCGTTTATTGCCCCTACTGCGGCGGTCGGACCAAGCGCAACGGCAGGACCTCGTCGGGGTCCCAGCGGTGGAGGTGCACGGCCTGCGGCGCGTCGACGACGGTGAGGTACGACGACACGGCGACAAGGCTCGAGGAGTTCCTCGGGTGGCTCCTCTCGAAGGACTCGCAGGCCACGATGCCGGGCGGCGGGCGGTCCTTCAGGCGCAGGACGGCCGAGTTCTGGGAGGTCTGGCCCATGCCCGTCCCCGACGGCGAGCTGCACCGCGTGCTCTACGTCGACGGGATCTGGGTCGCGCGCGACCTCGTCGTGCTCATATGCTGCAGCGGCGAGAGGGTGGTCTCCTGGTACATGGCGAGGTCGGAGAACTCGAGGGCGTGGTCGGCCCTCATGTCGCCGATCCCGGCGCCCGAGGTGGTCGTCACCGACGGCGGGAGCGGGTTCGCCAAGGCCGTGCGCGAGACCTGGCCGCGCACCAGGGTCCAGAGGTGCACCTTCCACGCCTTCTCGCAGGTCAAGCGCTACACGACGACGCGGCCGAAGCTCCAGGCGGGGCGCGAGCTCTACCTCATCGCGCGCGACCTCATGGGCATCGAGACGCTGCACCAGGCCGAGCTCTGGGTCGAGCGCTACCTCGACTGGTGCGGGTTCTGGGCCGACTTCCTGGAGGACAGGACCGTGGTGGACGGCAGGAGGGTCTACACCCACGAGAGGCTGAGGCGGGCGCGCTCGTCGCTGTCGTCGCTGGTGTCGGCGGGGACGCTGTTCACCTACCTCGACCCCGCCTTGGCCAAGGCCGGCCCGCTGCCGTCGACCAACAACATGATCGAGGGAGGGGTGAACTCGCAGCCGGGGGCCGTCCTGCGCAACCACCGGGGGCTGACGTCGGTCAAGCGCGTGAAGGCGGTATTCTGGTGGTGCCACGCGCACTCGGGGGACGCGAGGACGGCGCGCGAGAAGCTCGCCACGATGCCGACCGACGCGGACATCGACTTCCTGTTCAGCGTCTACTCCGCCTCGCCGTCGCGTGACGACGGAGGGCCGGAGTGGGGCGACAGGGCAGTGTGGGAGGACCTCCACCACAGGGACCCGTACCCGTTCTGGCTGGATTAATGGATGGAAACGGGTGTTCTATCGGGACACACATTTTGTCCTATAAGCCGAGCACGTCGGATTCCCGGACCGGGCCGCCCGCTGTTTAAGTTTGCTGCTCTACAGTCCTGCGCAAGACGGAAAGCACATTAAGTGCTTTCCTTTGCGTGCGGAACTCGCGACAAACTTAAACAGCGGGCGGCCCGGTCCGGGAATCCGACGTGCTCGGCTTATAGGACAAAATGTGTGTCCCGATAGAACACCCGTTTCCATCCATTAAT
>DBEZQF010000136.1:0-10866 GCA_048254795.1 Collinsella sp.
TCGAGCGCCGCCTCGTCCAACGCAGCAGCGTCCTCCTGAACGGCGCCGCCCGCCAGCAGTTCGTTGGCATCCAGGCAGCCTTCGGAAAGACGCTGCCCGAGCTGTGCCAGCAAAATATCGCGACCGGGATTCTCCAAATCAATTTTGTTGATAAAGATGAACGTCGGAATGTCATAGCGCGCAAGCAGGCGCCACAGAGTTTCGGTATGCCCCTGCACGCCATCGTTGGCACCCACAACCAAAATCGCGTAGTCCAGCGCGCGCAATGTGCGCTCCGCCTCGGCAGAAAAATCGACATGCCCCGGCGCATCCACGAGCATGACGTGGGTATCGCCATGATCGAGTACGGCCTGCGACGAGAAGATCGTAATGCCGCGCTCGCGCTCGATCGCGTTAGTGTCCAGATGCGAATCGCCATCGTCCACGCGGCCGCGCTTGCGGATGCGACCCGCGTTGAACAGCATGGCCTCGGCCAACGTGGTCTTGCCGGCATCGACATGCGCCAAGATTCCAACGACCGCTTGCTTCGACATGGCTCTCCTCTTATTGCAAGCCCATCGCACGCGGCAACGGGCGTTCACGCTCCACACTGGATGATACAATTTACGGGCCGGCGGGCGAAGCGGGCCCTATCCCCCGACCGAGCTCATCGCCCCGCGTTGCCGCGCGGCGATTTTCGTAGGTTCGCGCCTTGCGAAAGCCGGCTTGCAAATCAGCGCAGCGAACGAAAATGGCCCCGCCCGGGCCATTTTCGTTCGTGCGAATTGTTGACACGCGCCCCTGCTTTTACGCCTCGCGCAGCCAATCGAACGCGACACGCGCCGTGCCGTCGGACACATAGACGATACCGGCGCGCTCAAAGCCAGCCTTTAAGATGGCACCCTGCATGGGCAGGTTGTCCTGATGCGTGTCGATGCGCAGGTGATCGGCACGCTCCTTGGCAAAGGCAAACATCGCAGCCGCGATACCGTGCACGGTGCCGTCGGATGCCACACGGTGCAGCACGGCGTACGGAGCGTCGCTACGCCATTGACCGTCCTCAATTGCGTCATAGCACTCGTCCGGACCCGGCAAAAAGGCAAACGTCGCCACCACGCGGCCGTCGACTTCGCACACATAGCTGCCACCGGCGGCGATATCGGCAGCCAGCTGCTCGGCAGAAGGCGTGCCCTCGGGCCACTGCGTGGCGTTGCCATGCGCGCGCATAAAGGCGCGGGCCGTGTCATAGATAGCCATGACGGCGGGAATGTCGGTATCGAGGGTTTTTCTGATCATCACGCGGCGACCTCACGTTTATTGGTATCACTTTGATTGGGCAATGATACCAGCGTCTGGAGAGGGGCACGAAGCAGATGGGAAGCAAAAAGCGAGCCGCCTGGTCAAAAGCAAAAAGCGAGTTTTTGAGCACTGCCACCGGCGGCGATATGAGCGACCTGTTTGCACGCGAGGACGAGCGCCGCGACGCCCTGGACGCCGAGCGCGATGAGGCCTGGCGCTACAAATCGTGCGAGCGCAAAAACCGTTACGACACGCGCGCCGAGGCCGAGGCAGTTATGGCCGACTGCGAAAGCCGCGGGCGGCGCGGTTTGGCCTGCTACAAATGCGAATACTGCGGTGGATGGCACCTGACGTCGCACCCTTGGAAATAGGCGCCGCATCGGCACGGCATTGACGGAGCGCCAGCCATCGCACGCAAGCTACGGGCGCGGCGGCACCAAAACATCGTAACGAACGGCCTTGCCCGCAAGTTGATAGCTCGGCTTAACGCCGGCAAGCAGTGGCCCCTTCACCGGTCGCTTGATAACGACCTTGCGCGGGTGCACCGCAAGCGCAGCTTCGACCAACGTCTCCTCATCGGCGCACGGCTGTTCCAGATGATGCAAGAGTTGGAACTTCTTTTTAACCGCCGCGCTCTTGGTGCGTCCGGGAAACATGGGGTCCAGATACACCACGTCAGGAGCGGTGAGCTCGCCCTGCCCGATCAGCCCAGCTGTATGGCGAAGGCCGGCAATGCTGTCCTCGCCCGCATGTAAGCGCATGCGCGCCACGGCTGTCGCAAGCGCCGGATCATCTGCCGCGCGATCCAAGGCATCCTTGAGGAGCGCCGCGATCACGCAATCCTGCTCATACAGATCGACGGTAAAGCCCGCGGCCGCCAGCAGCAGCGAATCCTCGCCAAAGCCTGCCGTGGCGTCAATCGCCCATGGGCTCTCGATGCCTTTTGCGCGCGCAGCCTTTACCAGCAGTTCTTGCTGCAGACGGCCCTGCTTGAGCCGTGGAAGCATGCGGCCAAAATCGGCACGCAGCTCCATCGTGCCGTCGGTGAGCGTGAGGCCCTCGGACTTCCCGATCAGCTCAAGCCCCGCGGACCGAGCAACAGAAAAGGGATCGACGACGCCCATGGGTACTCCTTAACAAGCAAAACGAATACGTGAGCGCCGTTTATGTCGGCACCCAACCGTCCGCTATTGTCCCACATGCGACATGGCCCACAGCATCCCAATGCAAAGCACCGCCATCAATCCCGTGCACACGGCAGCGATCACAGAATCACCCATGCGCCTTCCCAACGACCGCGGCTCATGCACTTGCCCTGCTCCGTACATCATGGCTCCTCCTTCGGTCCAGCTCTTACCATGGACCCATCATCGCAGCGCCGCGCATACGCTGCCATCGATTTGACTTACGCCCAGCTTTCCTTTTTGAAAGGTTGGGTTTGGCTGCGCGGGCTCAATGCGCTTTCAAACGCATGCATCGCCGCGTTGAACTACAATGTGCTTCACCATATGTGCAGTACATTGGGTGCGCCAAGTTGGCGTACTCGTATCGAAAGGACCAGCCATGAGCTTCACTCGCAAGACTCTCAAAATCCTTGCTCTCATCTACTTTGTTTTGGGCATCGCCAGCCTCGTCACCGCCGGCGTCGGCATCGCCACGGGCGGTCTCGATTCCACGTACGGTTCGTACGCCACGCTCGCAGCGGTCGTGCTTATCGCCAAGGGTCTCGTCGACCTTGCCGCAGGCGTCGCCGGTATCAAGGGCGCCAACAAGCCTTCACAGGTGGACGGCGCGTTTAAGCTCGGTATTGTTGCCGCGGTCGCCACGCTTGCCCAAGCGGTGCTCACGCTTCCCGCGTTTGGCGGCGACGCCATCAACTTTGGCGCCTTTGTCATCGTGGTGTACGACCTGTTCTTTGTTCAGCAGGCACACGCCGTTAAGGCCGAGAACAAGGACCGCCTATAAGCGCTCGCTTCTCATAACCTCTGCAGCCAAGCAACTAAAAAGGGCCGATCGCGCATCTCCGCGGTCGGCCCTTTGCGTTTGCCCAGATAAAACCTACCAAAATAAACCTGTCCCTTTTTGGCAGGTTGTTAGCCGTGGCGGTACTCGGCGATGATGAAGTCGATGTCAGTCTGAAGGGTATCGAGGTTTGCCAAGCGCTCTTTGTCGGCGGGGCGCGTGCGGTAGTAGTACGGCGTCATCTGGAACACCGCCTCGATGTCGGCCTGGGTCTGAAGTGTAATATTCGCAGACACCCGCTGCGTTCCGACCAACTCGAGCTCGGTGGTCTTCGGCAGCTTCTCATCGTTAAGGTACGGCGTGTCGTAGAGTACCTCCTTGAGCCCAAAGAGGTGACGAGCACCCGGCACCACGGTGTAGAGCGAACCCTCCGGCGCCAGCACGCGGGCAAACTCGCGTTCGTTAAAGGGGGCAAAGAGCTCGGTCACCATATCGAAGGCGCCATCGGCCACGGGGATGTCCTTCATGTTGGCCACGAAGTAGGTCGCATCGCCGCGCTTGGCGGCCAGGCGCACCATCTCCTTGCCCAGGTCAAAACCGTAAGCATCTACGCCCGGCGCCGCGCCCATGGCACTGGTGTAATAGCCCTCGCCACAGCAAATATCGAGCAGCGTCATGGGGCCGTTCGCAGACGTGGCGCGCCCAGACACCTGCTTGCGCACCAGCTCGACCATCGCATCGCGCAACGGCGCGTAGTATCCACGGTTCAAAAAGTCACGACGGCTGCGCGCCTGCGACTTGGGATCGCCCATGGAGTCGCCGCTCTTGGACGAGCGCAGTAGATATAGATAACCCTCGCGCGCACGGTCAAACCGGTGTCCGCCCGCACATGCGGCCCCACGCTCATCGTCCACCAACGGCTCATGGCAAACGGGACACAACAACATGGCAACTCCTTAGCGCGAACAACACAACGCCCACCATTGTCTCACGCCTTCCCCACCTAGTCATTGGGGACGTTTTTGAATGACTAGTCGTTTAAGAACGTCCCCAATGACTAGTCGATTAGGAGTATCATCATCTGCGCAAATAAGCACGAAAGAGCATATTAGAGATTGAGAGCGTATGGCTGATACCGTATCTAAGCACATTGACATGACCACCGGCTCGCTGTGGCGCAATATTCCCCTGTTCGCCTTCCCCGTGGCCGCCACGAGCATCTTGGAGCAGCTGTCAAACCTCATCGCCACGGTCATCATCGGTAACTTCTCGGGCGACCAGGGAACCCTCGCCATGGCGGCGGTCGGCTCCAATGTTCCGCTTACCAGTCTTATGCTCAACCTGTTTATTGGCATGTCGCTTGGCTCCAACGTGGTCATCGCCAACGCTATCGGCCGCAACGATCAGAACATGGTCAAACGCGCCGTCCATACCTCGATTTTAATGGCGCTCGTGGGCTTTGTCGTCATCGCACTGGGCGAGATCTTTGCCGAGCCCATGCTCGCCGCGCTCAACGTTCCCGCCGAGACCATGCCGCTCGCTTCGCTCTACCTGCGCGTCTTTTTGCTGAGCATGCCCTCGATCTTGCTCTACAACTTTGAGGCCGCGATCTTCCGCTCCGTCGGCATCACCCGCATGCCGCTGCAGGCGCTTGCCGTGTCCACCGTCCTCAACATTGGCCTGGATCTCATCTTTGTCCCCGTACTCCACTGGGGCGTCGCGGGCGTCGCCATCGCCACCGCCATCGCCTACACCGTCAGTGCCGCTACACTCTTTATCCGCCTGCTCAAGACCGACTCCGTCGTCCGCGTCACCCTACGCGACCTGGCTATCGACCCCGTCGCCCTCAAGCGCATCGTCAAGATCGGCCTGCCCGCCGGCATCCAAAGCGCCGTCTTTGCCGTCGCCAACATCATCATCCAGTCTGCCATCAACAGCCTGGGCACCGAAGTCATGGCGGCATCGAGCGCCGCCATGAGTCTAGAGTATGTGTGCTACAACCTGCTCAACAGCTTTAGCCAGGCTTGCACCACCTTTGTGGGACAAAACCACGGTGCCCGCCAGATCGACCGCTGCACCAAAACGCTCAAGGTCTGCCTGGTCGAAGGTGGTATCGTCGCGCTCACCACAATTATCGTTATTGTCGGCTTGGGGCGCGAGATCCTATCGCTGTTCAACAGCGATCCCAATATCGTCTCGATCGGCTATATCCGCGTGTGCTCGATCTTCCCGGCGTACGCCTTTAGCATGTTCTACGAAAACATGTCAGGCTACCTGCGCGGCTTTGGTATCTCGCTCACGCCCGCCCTCATCACCATGATCTGCGTCTGTGGCATCCGCTTCTATTGGGTGTTCTGCGTGTTCCCGCACTTCCGCACCTTTGCGAACATCATGATGGTCTATCCCATCAGCCTGGGCACCACGGCGTTCTTTATGGTCGTGGCGGTACTACTCTGCCACCCGGCACGCACCTATCGCGCCACCCAAGCCAAAGCGACAGCCCGCTAAACACCGCACTCAACGCCACGCCAGTCATTAATTGACAATATGTGAGCTCATATAGTCGATAAAGCGCCTCGTGGCGATGGGCATGGTGTCCCAGCTGCGCCAGGCGGCCACCACGTCGCGCGAGGGGGCATGCACGATGGGCTGCACACGAATATCGGCTCGCATGCCCTCAACGGTACGGCGATACAGCATGCTCACGCCTAGGCCCTCCTCCACCATCGCCATGATGGTGTAGTCGTCGGTCACCTCACTCGTCACGTGCGGCGACAGCCCGTGCGTTGCGAATGCATCGAGTACCAGACTCTGTTCGCCCTCATCCAGCAGCACAAACGGCTCGGACGCCAGGTCAGCGAGTGTCACCTTTTCCTTTGCCGTCAGCGGATGCGCGGCCGGCAACAATGCTACCAACTCGTCGTGATAGACGACGCGCTTCTCGAGCCCAGCGGTAAATCCGCGTGCTGTAAAACAAAAATCAACCACGCCATCGTGCACCCATTGAGCGTTGCGCGTGTAATCGCCCTGCTTGAGGGTGAAGCGTACGCCCGGGTGCAGCGCACCAAAGTCGCGGATCACACGCGGCAGCACGGTACGACTCACGTTGGTAAACGTCGCGATGCGAATGTCGGTCGACGAAAGCCCCAGCAGCTCCTGGCGCTTGCCCTCGAGCTCGGCCTCGGCGGTCACAATCTGGCGCAGGTACGGCAGATATTGTTTACCGTCGCGCGTAAGCGAAACGCCCTGCTTTCCGCGCTCGATAAGCGTGGTACCCAGCTCGCGCTCGAGTGCCTTGACGGCTTGGCTCACCGCGCTTTGCGTATAGCCCAGCTCGTCCGCCGCGCCTTTAAGGCTGCCGCGATCGACTACCATACAAACAATCTGATACCGCGATGCCATCGTGCCTCCATATCAATGCAGCCGCAAAACGTTTTGCCAGCGCTTTTCGCACTCACTTTAGTATTTCTTAATCGTACTGAAGATACATTCGCTTTACTACATCCAAATCTGGGAGCAGAATCCTTTGTGCGAAACCGTTCTGTAACAAAAGGAGTCCCATGGATCGCAAAAAAGCAATCGCGCTCTCATTTTCCGTTCCCGTCGCATGGGGCTTTTCGTATCCCCTCATGAAGATCGGTATGGACAGCATGAATGCCACGAGTATCGTCGCGCTACGCTGCATCATCGCCTTTGTGGCCTGCCTGCTGCTCTTCCACAAGCGCGCGTTCCGTATCAACCGCGACCTTATGGTCCGCGCCGCCATCATCGGCGCCATTATGGCAACCGAGCTCACCTGCATGTGCCTGGGCTCCAGCCTCACCTCCGCCTCCACTGCCGGCTTTTTGCAGAGCCTGACGGTCGTGATCGTGCCGTTTGCCAACGCCGCCCTGCTGCGCCGCGCCCCCGAACGCAAAGTGCTTGTCGGCACCGCCATCGTCACCTGCGGCATGCTGCTGCTCTCGGGCGCCGACTTTACCAGCCTGAATCCCGGCGCGATCATCATGCTGCTCTCCGCTTTTGTCTATGCCGGCCATATCATTGTGGCGAAGCGCTTTGTCGAAGATGTCAATCCGCTTGCTCTGGGTGTTTGGCAGCTGGGCTTTGGCGGCCTGTTCTCTGGCATCGCCGCATTCACCTTTGGCGGCTTCACGCTTCCCGGCACGCCTAACGAGATCGTCGTTGTCTTCGCGCTCGCACTCATCTGCTCTGCCTACGGCTTTATCACCCAGACGCTCGTGCAGCCCCACGTGCCCGCCGAGACCACCGGCTTCGCTTTCTCACTCGAGCCGGTCTGCTCTGCCGTCTTCTCCTTCTTCCTGGTCGGCGAGGTCCTAAGCCCCATCGCCTTCTTTGGCGCCGCCCTCATCCTCACCGGCGTCATGGTAGCAACCGTCGAGCTTCCGCGCCTCCGCGCACATGGACAGGCTCGCATGGCAGGAGCGCCCGAGCACGTCTCGTAGACCCCACTCTTCATACAGCCGCGGCATAAAGGCAACCGGTGCGCCTTTACAATAGATGCCAGCAGAGCATCTGACGTAAAGGAGCCCCATGGACGCCGCGACCCGCGACCGCAACATAGCAACTTGGTTGGGCGATGCGCCGCAGCCGGTACGTGACACTACGAACCAGCTGCTCGAGCGTATCGCCCTTTTGCGTGCCGAGCAGACCATCTACCCGGCACAAGACGACATCCTCAATGCCCTCGCCTACACGCCGGCCGACCAGGTCAAAGTTGTCATCTTGGGTCAGGACCCCTATCACGGACCCAACCAGGCAATGGGACTGTCGTTCTCGGTCGCCGCGACGCAAACCAAGTTGCCACCGAGCCTGCGCAACATCTATAAGGAACTCAAAGCCGATCTGGGTTGTCCCATTCCCGCCACGGGAGATCTAACACCATGGGCACAACAGGGCGTCCTGCTCCTCAACACTACGCTCACCGTGCGCGAGCATGCCGCTAACTCGCACGCCAAGCTTGGCTGGAACACGCTCACCGACTACATTATCGAACGCTGCTGCCAGCTGCCCCAACCGGTCGTCTTTTTGGCATGGGGCCGCTTTGCCCAGCAGATGGTCGAAGGTAAGCTCGTCGCAACTGGTGCGGTCAAGGCAACCGATAAGTTCTGTCTGGCCTCCACGCACCCCTCGCCGCTTTCGGCCAACCGTGCCACGGCAGAACTCCCCGCTTTTATAGGGTCGCGCCCCTTCTCGGCAGCCAATCGGCTACTCGAACAGCACGGCTTGACCCCCGTCAACTGGACTTGCCTCGGCTAAAAATCGATGCATCAAAAACGCGCCCGACGGCTTTCCATCGGGCGCGCTTCCTATTCGGGCCAAATAAATTGTGTGCGGCCAGCCTCGCCGCCATCGATCAACAGGCTCTGCCCGGTCATAAACCGGTTGGTCACGCCCACAAAGTAGATCCACTCGGCGATCTCTTGGGCGGTGGCCCAGCGTTTAAGCGGCGTGAGCTCCATAATCTGGTTCCACAGGTGCTCGTCTTCCATCACGCAACGGTTGAGCGGCGTGATAACGCCGCCCGGGTCCACACTGTTGGCGATGGCCTGCGGTGCCAGGCGGTTTGCGAGGTTCTTGGTGTAGGCGATAACGCCGCCTTTGCTGGCGGCATAGGCGGGAAACTCCGATCCCGTATGCCCGCTCGCCGACCCCACATTGACCACGGATTTGATAGCCGGCGCAGGCTTGGCGGCGAGCCCCTCCCCCACAAAGGCGTAGCGCTCGGTCACGTTGATGGTGCCACACAGGTTGGCGGCGATGTCGTCGGCCGAATCCTGCGTACCGGCAACGTTCACGATTACCTGAGGCTCAAGGTCGCTTGGAAACGAATCCGGCTCGCGGACATCAACGATCAGATGGCGGTAGCGCTCGTGTTCGATCGCCGCCGGCAGCAGATCAAAGCCCACGACCTCGTGGCCCTCGTCCAAAAAGCGCTGCACGCACGCGGCTCCGATACCGCCCGAAGCGCCCGTGATCAAAACCCGCATACTTGCTCCTTAGGCGGTTGCGTGGCGCTCGAGGTACTCGGCGCCCACGTTCTCGCGCTCCCAGCCGCGCACGACCTTGTAGCCCACGGGGCTCAGGAAGACCTCGCACAGCAGCTCGGCGACGGCACCCGTCAGCGAGCACATAAGGACCTGTACCCAGGTCCAACCAAAGAACGTGTGGCTTACCACAATGGCAAAGACCAGGTTGTCGATAAACTGGCCAACGCCCGTGGACACATAGGAGCGGAAGGCAAAGCTCGCAAAGTTATTCTTTTTGAGCATACGGCCGAGCGACTGGTTGAGCGTGGAGTTAACCACGGCAGAAACGAGCATTGCCAGCGAAGAGCCCAGCACCACGTACCAGGTGCCGCCGATGGTGGCGTTAAGGGCATTGTTGACCTCGATCATGCCCGTATCGTAGTAAGCGCCCCACATGCCGGGCGTGAGCGAGCACGCCCAAAAGCACAGACTGACGGCCAGGTTGACCAGCAGCGCGAGGATAGAGATTTTGATGGATGCCTTGGCGCCAAAGCGCTTGCAGATCATGTCCTGGCACAAAAACGAAACCCAGCTCACCACAAAGCCGCAATCGAGTGCCAGATACGGCAGGCTGATAAGCTCTTTGTTGGCCAGCAGGTTCATCATGATGACGCTCACGAAAAACAGCGAAACCGTTGCCGCGGGAATGCTCCGCAACAGGACCTTGTAGTCCTCCATGACCTTCTTGATCATTATGTACTCCTTTGGTTTTAGGTTTAACGAGCAGGATATCGGACCCGAACTGCTCGGACGCCCCGGTCTTGAGACGACAGTGGGTATGATAGCCGCTCACACGGCATCAGGCAAGCAAACGGCGCGGCAGCCCCGCAGGACCACCGCGCCGATGCGTTAAAAGGCTACGTTGCCAAACTCCGACAGGATAAGGTCGGGGTTGTGGTCGGTTGCCCAATCCACGTTCCACGGGCTCGTGAACAGCAGCAGCTTGCCGCCGCGCATGTCCTCGACGCGCAGCGTGTCGCGCGTGAGCGAAAGACCCGGGATATCGATGGTATCGGGGTCGTTCTGGATCCAGCGAATGTCCGTATAGGGCAGCGGCTGGCGACGGACCTCAACACGGTACTCTGCCTTGAGACGGCGCTCGAGCACCTCAAACTGCAGCACGCCGACCACGCCCACGATGACGCTCTCCATGCCGGCACCCAGCTCGCGGAAGATCTGGATGGCACCCTCCTGGGCAAGCTCCTCCATACCCTTGACGAACTGTTTGCGCTTGAGCGTATCGACCTGCGTAATGCGAGCGAACATCTCGGGGGCAAACGTCGGGATCTGCGGGTACTGCACGTGGCGCTTGCCGGAGCACACGGTATCACCGATGCTAAAGATACCCGGATCAAACAGGCCCACGATATCGCCCGCGTACGCCTCGTCCACGATGGCGCGGTCATCGGCCATCATCGAGGTACCCGTGGCAAGCTTAAGCTTGCGGTTGCCCTGCACGTGGAAGGCGTCCATGCCGCGCTCGAACTTGCCCGAGCAAATGCGCACAAAGGCGATGCGGTCGCGGTGGTTCTTGTCCATGTTGGCCTGGATCTTAAACACAAAGCCGCTAAAGTCGTCG
>DBEZQF010000137.1:0-21848 GCA_048254795.1 Collinsella sp.
GAAGCCATAGGTAAAGATCGAGGAGAGCTGGCCCACGTCGAACAGCGTGCCCTGGCTCGTGATGATGAGCTTGGAGCCCAGGTAGATGATGACGACAAACGCGCCGTTGACGCAGATGTTCATCATGGGGTTGTTAAAGGCAAGCAGCTTCTCGGCGCGGGTGAAGTCCATCTGGACGTCGCGTGCGGCGGTCGCGAACTTCTCCTTCTCAAAGTCTTCGCGCACGTAGCTCTTGACCACGCGCATGCCGGTGACGTTTTCCTCGACGGACTCGTTAAGGGCGTCGTACTTGTGGAACACGCGCGAGAAGATGGGACGCACCTTAAAGATGATAAAGAACAGCCCAAAGCCCAGCAGCGGAATGATGACCAGGTAGACCATGGCGACGCTGCCGCCCATGATAAATGCCATGGTAAAGGCGAAGATCAATACCAGCGGCGCGCGCACGGCGATACGGATGATCATCATAAAGGCCTGCTGCACGTTGTTGATATCGGTGGTCAGGCGCGTGACGAGCGAGGAGCTCGAGAACTCATCGATGTTGGCAAAGCTGAACGTCTGGATCTTGTAGAACAGGTCGTGACGCAGGTTCTTAGCGAAGCCGCAACTCGCATGGCTGCAGGTGACGCCGGCAGCGGCGCCAAAAGCAAGCGACGTCAGCGCGATGAGCACCAAAAAGCCCGCGGTGGGAAGCATCTCGGCTACGGTGGTGCCATCTTTGATGGCGTCGATCAGGTTGGCGGTGATAAATGGAATCAGCATCTCGCAGAGCACCTCGCCAAGCACGAGCAACGGCGTGGCAACGGTGACTTTTATATAGTCGCGGATGCTGCCCATGAGGGTTTTAATCATCCAGTTCCTCCCAGGTTACACGGATTTTCTCGAGCATTTCGGCGAGCTGCTCGCGCTCGTCGTGGGTGAGGGCACCAAAGGCCTGCTCTCTAAAGCGAATGCGGGCTGCCTGGTCGATGCGGGCGTTTTCCCGGCCGGTTTCGGTCAGGCGAATGGTGAGCTGCCGTCGATCCTTGGGGTTACGGCTGCGCTCGATGAGGCCGTTGAGCTCGAGTTTGGACAGGATCTCGGAAAGCGACCCCGGCTTGAGGTCAAAGTGCATGCCGAGTTCCTGCTGCGACATCTCGCCGCCGGGTTGCTTGGCCAGCAGGCAGATGATGGGCGCCTTGCCGGACACGCCTCCGCCATGAAAATGCATGTAATGGCCGCAAAAGCCCAGGCCATTGAGGATGCGCTTGGCAAGCTTGTCTTCTGAGCTAACCGCTTCGGGTGCATCCGCCGGCTGTGACGGGTCGCCGCCGGGCTCGTGCGAACAAAGGTTAAGAGGTTCATCGCACATGAATTAGTGTTGCTCCTTTCTTTAGTTAGGTAGTGGAATTGTTTTGTGCCTAACCAATCTAGGAGCATGAGAAATGAATGTCAAGGTACCAAACTAGTGGTTACGCGGTTTTACCAAACCGCGTAACGGCTCGACGCTGCAAACCCGCCAGAGCGGCAATCTGCCTTTCAACTTCGGCGGCATGACCAGAAGGTCAATGCCGCCTCGTTTCAAGGCACCTTGCTCACTCTGGCGGGTTTTCGCTGACTTCGCCAAAACATCGGCGTTGCCCGACCAGTCGTTTTGGCACTTAGGGACGTTCCTTATGTGCCGGCACTTGGGGACACTCCTTGCGCTGATAGTCGTTGGGTTAGTCGTTGGGGACGTTCTTGTTTGACTAGTCATTTAAGAACGTCCCCAACGACTAACTTCCTTCCCGTAACCTTTCCGCAACAATTCGACCTCCACGGCACCAGCGCCCGCCTGCCGTGCTCCCTGCGCTACACTTAGTTGCACTATGGCGCCATCGTGCCGCGCCCGACCCAAGGGGGACTCTCATGAAGAACACTCAGCTGCTGTTGATCAACGATATGTGCGGCTACGGCAAGGTCGCGCTTTCCGCCATGCTGCCGGTGCTGTCGCATATGGGCTATCGCATCCACAACCTGCCGACGGCCCTTGTTTCCGATACGCTCAACTACCCCAAGTTCTACATCCACGACACCACGGAGTACGTGCGCCAGAGTCTTGCCATCTGGGAGGAGCTCGGCTTTGAGTTCGACGCTATCTCGACCGGCTTTATCGTGACCGAGGAAGAGACGCGTATCATCTCGGACTTTTGCCACCGCCGTGCGCAAAAGGGCACCAAGGTGTTCGTCGACCCCATCATGGGCGACAACGGCAAGCTCTATGCGGGCGTGCCCGAGTCCACGATTGGCCTTATGCGGCACCTGCTGGAGTGCGCAGACTACGCGGTGCCCAATTATACCGAGGCGTGCCTGCTTGCCGATAGGCCTATCGCCGAGCAAATTACGCCCGATGAGGCTCGCGCCCTTGTGGACGCCGTGCGCGAGCTGGGTGCCAAGTCGGTGGTCATTACGAGCGCCGTGGTCAATGGCACGAACGCGGTTATCGGTTACGACCATGTAGCGGGGGAGTACTTTACGATTCCCTTTGAGCTCATTCCGGTCTATTTCCCGGGCACGGGTGACACGTTCTCGGCGGTGCTCGTCGGCCGCGTTATGGCAGGTTGGAGTTTGCAGCGCGCGACGTCCGATGCCATGCGCGTGGTGGCTGAGCTTATCGAGCGCAATGCCGACCAAGAGGATAAGTCGGCTGGCCTTCCCATCGAGGCCTGCCTGGACGTGATTGACCATGAGTAATGCTGGCGAGGGCGGCGCCAAGCCTGCGGGCGGGGGCAAGCCGCTCGGCGCGCCGCGTGGCAAGCGTCCGCGTATCCGCGTGAGCTGCGTGGACCAGCTGGGTGCGTGCCGCTGCCACCATGGTCACAAGCCGGGCGACGTCTTCGACTTTGACCGCGACCGCGGCAAGATGTGTGCCATGGCCTGCCATGTGGGCTTTCCCTATATCGATATCCTGCGCTATGGCGGAACCGTGCCCGGCAACGAGCCTGGTACGGCAAAGTTCTGCTGTCCCGAGGTCGATACGCTGAACGTCTGGCTTGCCGAGATCGTCGACGAGTAGTCGAGCGCAATGTGACAAAGGGACAGTTCTTTTGTCACATTCGCCGGTGGTGCCCCTTCTATTATGCTTGTAATCTCAAATCTCTGCATTTCATCCGATTTTAGGTTCTAAAAATTTTGCGTTTCATCGATAATCAATCGTATAAAACTTTGCATTTAATTTGATGACACTGAGGGGAGAGCCTATGCTGCGCAGGAAAATAGCGGTAGAGCTGGAGCGTTGGCTGAAGTCTGCCGAGCAAAAGGCCTTATTCATTACGGGTTCTCGCCAGATTGGCAAAAGCTATTCGATTCGCGCATTTGGCAAAGCCAACCATGCAACCTACATCGAGCTTAACCTCATGGAAAATCGCCAGGCAAAAGATGCTCTTCTCGAGGCGCGGGATGCCGATGATTTCATCAGCAGGGTGACGCTTCTTTCGGGAAAGTCGATTGCACCAGGCAAAACGCTCGTGTTTATCGATGAGGTCCAAGAGGCCCCGACATCATGACGATGGCAAAGTTCCTTGTTGAGGACGGGAGGTGCCGCTGGGCGTTTTCGGGGTCAATGCTCGGGACTCAGTTCAAGGGCGTCAGGTCCTATCCCGTGGGGTATGTCCACGAGCTTAGGATGTTCCCGCTCGATTTTGAGGAGTTTTGCTGGGCAACCGGGGTGAGCGAGGGGGCTCGCCAAACGATACGTAACGCGTGTATCAGCGAGAGGCCCATTCCTGATTACATTCATGACGCGATGATGGCAAACTTCAGGACCTATACCGTTGTCGGCGGAATGCCGGAGGTCGTGCAGCGTTTCCTTGACACGCAGGGCGACCTTGCCTCTGTTCGTCAGCTACAGTCAGAGCTCAACGAACAGTACCGACGGGATATTTCCAAGTATGCAAGCGGGCGTGCCCTTCAGGTGCAGAGCATCTACGATCAGCTCCCCATTATGCTTGAGGGCGAACACAAGCGTTTCGTGCTCAATTCCATTGACCCCAAGGCGCATTATGAGAAGTACCAGCGAGATTTTGTCTGGCTTGTCGATGCCGGCGTTGCTCTCAAAGCCGATATCGTAACCGAGCCAAAGTCGCCCCTGCTCAAGACGGCACGGCCATCGCAGTTCAAGCTATACCAATCGGATACGGGCATGTTGATGGCGCGCTACCCCGTTGGAGTCGCCCAAGCGGCGTATCTTGATAGCAAGGAGCCCAATCTGGGCGGCATTTACGAAAACGTGGTGGCCCAGCAGCTGGCTGCCCAAAATCGCCAGCTTTACTACTATCAGACAAAAAAGCGCGGTGAAGTGGACTTTGTGGTCGACGGACCGGATGGGACGGCTGTTCTGATCGAGGTTAAATCGGGCTCCTATTACCACGCGCACGCTGCGCTCGGTCATGTGCTTGATACGGCTGAATATGGCGTAAGGCTCGGGATTGTTTTCTCGAGAGGCAACGTTGAGCGCAACGGAGCGGTTCTCTATTTGCCGCTATATGCGACCTGGGCCCTTTCGGATGTTTTGGGCGACTCCTGCGCCGAGGGGATAAAGCTGGAGGTCAAGCCGGTCTAGGGCCGGTCCCGGATGTGGCAAAGGGACAGTCCCTTTGTCACATTCATGAGTGTGGATTTTCTCCCACCGAGATAACGAGCGTGGATTTTCTCCCGTTTAGAGCGCACTCGAACGCTCAAAGTGGGAGAAAATCCACGCTCGTTTTATGCCGATGGCGTGGCCCGTGTGCCCGCGCCGCCCGAGCGCCTACAGCTGCTCGAGCATGGCGGTGCAACCGGCGAGTACATCGCGGTAGGTGGCGTCGAAATTGCCGGTGCACCAGGGGTCGGCCACGTCGCCGGGGCGATCGGTCCAATCGAGCAGGCGCGAGATCTTGCCATCGGGGTCCTTCCCAAAAATTCGGTACAGGGCGCGGGCGTTCTCGTCGTCCATATAGACAATGTGGTCCCAGTCGCCATACTCCGCGCGACGCACCTGACGTGCGCGATGTGCGACGACGGGAATCCCGACCTCGCGTAGCTTGGCAACGGTACCGTGGTGTGGCGGGTTGCCGATCTCCTCGGTCGAGGTCGCCGCGGAATCGATGGCAAACTCCGCCTCGCGCCCAGCGCGGCGCACGAGCTCGGTAAACACCGACTCGGCCATCGTCGAGCGGCAGATGTTTCCATAGCAGATGAACAGTACACGTTGCATATGCGGTTTCCTTTCGATCGCCATCATCGAGCTCGAGTATCGCATCTACGCCTGCGCCATCGCCCTCTTGCGTTCCCAGCGAGCCAACTTAATCGTCACCAGCGTAAGCACCCAGGCCACAAGCGAGAACGCGGCACCCACTGCGCCTACGTGCGCAATGCCAATGCTGCTTACCACGGCGCCGCCCACTGCGGTGCCAAACGAGATGCCGACGTTAAACGCCATGGGCTCAACCGAACTTGCGAGTACCATCGACTTGGGATGGCGGCTGCGTGCCACGTCCATGAAGTGCGTGATGCACGACACCGAGAACAAGTACATGAGCAGCGCCAAGCTAAAGACAAAGGCCAGCGCGAGCGGCATGGTGCCGCCCACAGCAAACAGCCCGAGTAACGCCGCAGCCTGCAGCACGAACGTCACAAGCAGCGCCTTCATGCCAAAGCGCGCATCGATCCATCCGCCCAGGATGTTCGAGATCAGGCAGAACACGCCGTAGGCCATGAGCGTGGTACTGGCTTCGACCGTGCCCATGCCCAGCACCTGCTCAAGATAAGGCGTCACGTAGCCATAGAAAACGTAGACCGACCCCACGCCAAACAAAAAGATGAGCATGCCGGTGACGATGCTCGGCTCGCGTAGCAGACCCGCCTGCTCGCGAAAGGTGGCGGGCTCGTCGGTTTGCCCAGCGCGCGGCATAAACATCACGAGCGCTCCGCAGATCAGAACGGCAAAGGTCAGCGTGCCGTACATGGCCACGTGCCAGTCGAGCGTGTCGGCCACAAACTTGCCGATCGAAGTGACAAAGACCATTGCCACGGAAAACGCGCCGTACACCACCGAGATGGCGAGTGAGGTCTGCTGCGGGGACAGCAGCTCGGGGATATACGTCACGCCCACGGCGAGCAGTGCGCCCGAGACGGAGCCCAAGATGATGCGCGAGGCGAACAGCACTTGAAAGTTGGGTGCCAGCGCCATGACCAGATTGCCGAGCACAAAGACGATGCTATAGCACACGAGCAGTTGGTAACGACGGAAGCGCCCCGTGCTGAGCGCGAGCACCGGCGTCGCGATAGCGTAGATCAGTGCGAACACGCTAATAAGTTGGCCTGCGGTGGCAAGCGATACGCCGAGTTCCGTCGCCAAGTCACTTTCGATGCCGATGACCACGAACTCCGAACAGCCGAGCGAAAAGCCTAACAACACGAGCAGCGCCAGGCAGAGCTTGGTGCGCACGGGGGAGAGCGCGGCGGCGGTTGACTTACTTTTTGGCGTGGTTGCGGCGGTCAAGGTTGTCACTCCAATGTCGCGTGAATAAGCGGGATTCAATCCCTGCAACTCTAACAGAATGTGACAAAGGGACAGTCTCTTTGTCACATTCGCGGCGTGGCTGCCGCCTAAACCGTCACAACATTCGATGAAAATCTCGAAAACGAGGAAAAACGTCGAATGTTGTGACGGTTTTCGTGTCCGGCGCGGGTGAGCTTCGGTGCCGTCTGGGGGTATAAGACTAGCGAGTGTTTATTTGCGAGGCCTAAGGGGCGCCCCGTATGGATATCGATAATTTTGAATGGTGGTATAGCGAGGGCGAGGCTCCGGACGAGGAGTGGGACGAGCCCGCGCCGCGTGACGTGTCGGGCGACGAGGACGAGACCGGCAACGATGCCGTCGAGACGGATGCCGCCTCCGATGCCGCCGAGCCCCTGACTTTTGAACAGGCCTGGGCTCAGGCCGAGGCCGACGAGGCAAAGGCCGATGCCACGGCCACGCTGGGTGAGCCAGCCGACATGTCCATCTCGCCGGCAAAGACCCCGCAACCGCGCCACACCATCGACCCCGGCAGTACGGCATCTTTCAACATTCTCGACGTGCCCGCGCAGGGTGCTCAGGCGCCTGCGCCAACGCATCGCCCCGACCTGGCTCATGAGGAAGACGCGGGACGCCGCTCTCCGCTCGGCCCCATCCTCATCGCCTTCATGGCCGGCGTTATCGCCTGCTCGGCAATCGGTAGCATCTGGGGCCATGTCGAGCAGCAGCGCCAAGACGCCGCCAAGGTTGAGATGTCCGTCGAGCAATCGCTCGGCCGCACGCGCTCGGTACATGTGTCGGTCGAGGTCAAGGACGGCGCGACGTGGGACACCGCGCGCGGCGACAGCAAAATGCTCATCCACATCGTGGGGCGCACGCTCAAAGGGCAGACGATTGACGAGTATCAATACGTCAATTCCGCTGGTGACGGCATCGAACTTAAGCCCGGCGACTACGAGCTCACCGTCGATGAACCGCCCGTCGCCACCGACGGCACGCGCTTCCGTGCCTCAAAGCGCATGGTTCCCGTGAGCTTTAACTCGCAGGCGCCCGATACGGTCGACACCACGCCACAGGGCGGGTTTGACCTTTACGTAGATACCCAGTAGGCGCTCGCCGCTCATTCCGCTATGGCTACTCAATAATCGCCTGCCGTCCCGTCCCGCCGCCAAGAGTGGGACAATAGCCCTCGACACTATTGTTTACTTTTGGAGGAAGTAGCATGTCTACCGTCACTACCATCAAGCGCGGCGGCCTCACCGCGGCCATCGATTCCATGGGCGCCCAGCTCACGAGCCTTGCTCTCAACGGCAACGAGTATCTGTGGCAGGGCGACCCCGCCTTTTGGGGCAAGCATGCGCCCATCCTGTTCCCCATTGTGGGTTCGCTGCGCAACAACACGGCAACGTCTGCGGCCGGCACCTGCGAGATGCCGCGCCACGGACTCGCGCGCATCGTCGAGCACAAGCTGGTCGAGGTTTCGGAGGACGGCTCCTCGGTAACGTACGAGATCACCGACACGTCCGAGTCGCTCAAGGCCTTTCCGTTCCACTTTAAGCTCAACATGACCTATGCCCTGACCGGCGACGCCATCCTCACGCAGACCTTTGCCGTCACCAATACCGGCGACGTGGACCTGCCGTTCTCGGTGGGCGGCCACCCTGCGTTTAACGTACCGGCTCCCGGTGCCGAGGACGAGGCATTCGAGGATTACGAGCTGGCGTTTACCGAGGCTTGGACTAACGAGGCTCCCATCATCACGCCCGACGGTCTTATGACGTTCGAGGGCAGCTATAAGGCTCCCGATAACTCGGACGTGCTGCCCATCACGCACCGCAGCTTCGATAACGACGCCATCATGTTCACCGATACCCCGGGCTCCACGCTCACGCTGCGCGGCCGCAAGTCGGGTCACGGCGTCAAGATCGACTTTGAGGGCTTTAAGTACATTGGCGTGTGGTCTGCCGCCAACGACGCTCCGTTTGTGGCGCTCGAGCCCTGGACCGGTCACACCACCATGGACACCGAGGACGATGTCTTTGAGCACAAGGTCAACACCATTACGCTGGCACCGGGCGAGACGGACGTCCGCAGCTTTAGCGTCACCTTATTCTAGAGGTTCCGCCGTTCTGACGAACGGCGGACTAGTCGACGCTGCGCGCCGCCCAGGGCGACAATTTGTCATTCAAAAGGCAAGGCATGACCAGAAGGTCTATGCCTTGCCTTTTTCATGCCTAGTCGTTGGGGACGTTCTTGTTTGACTAGTCGTTTAAGAACGTCCCCAACGACTACCAATCGTTTTCAGTTCGTAAACTTGCATATATGCATTTATATATGCATTTGCTGGAGGTAGCGCTGAGCGGTATCCTGTTAAGTCGTCAGCATACGATTCAACAGGGAAGGCAGATTATGCATTCTCCCCATCAACGCGACGCGCATCCACAGCCGGTATGCAGCCGTCGCATCTTTTTGGGTAGCGCTCTCGCTGCGAGCGCTACTGTCGTCGCCGGCGCACTTGCCGGTTGCCAGCGCCCCTCCACGCTGGAAGTAGTTCAGCCCACGACGGGCGGCGGTCGCGACGACCTGTCCGATTCCGTGATCGGCAAGGACAAGATTCGCATTGGCATGGAGGCGGCCTACGCCCCGTACAACTGGCAGGTCTCCGAAGCCAGCAAGTACACTATCCCCATCGACAACGTGCAGGGCGCCTATGCCGATGGTTACGACGTGCAGATCGCCAAGATCGTCTGCAAGGCCCTCGGTGGCGAGCCCGTTGCCGTCAAGCAGAGCTTCTCGGGTCTTATCGATTCGCTCAACAACGGCCAGATCGACCTCATCATTGCCGGCATGAGCGCCACGCCCGAGCGCGAGGAGTCCGTCGGCTTTTCCGACCCGTACTTCATTGGCTACTTTGGCCTGTTCGTAAAAGAGGGCTCGCCCTACCAAAATGCGACCAAGCTCAGCGACTTTAGCGGCGCAACGGTCCTCGGCCAAAAGGACACCATGCTCGATACCGTCATCGACGAGATCCCGGGCGTTGTCCACAAGAACCCGGTCGATTCGGTCCCCACGGTGTTTTCGAACCTGCTGCAGGGCACCTGCGACGCCGTGACCTACAATACCGAGAACGAGAAGGGCTATATGGCCCAAAACCCGGGTATCGTGCCGATTCGATTTGCCGAGGGCGAGGGCTTTAAGCAGGAAGTCACGGCAAACGTCGGCTGCCGCAAGGGCTCGGACAAGCTGCTTAAGCTCATCGACAAGACACTCAAGGGCATTAGCCAAGAGGAGCGCGACCAAATGTGGGACGCGTGCCTCGACCGTCAGCCGGCATAGGGAGGCAGCATGAAAACCATCAATCGCCTGGCCTCCTTTATCAAGGCCGACCACCGTTATGTGTACCTGGGCACGAGCGTTATCGCGGCGCTCGGCCTGGCGTTTAGCCAACGCAACCCCACGCCGATGAGCTTCTTGGCCCCCACCGGTATCTTCCAAGACTGCCTCTGGACAATCCTTTGGGCCTGGCTCGTCGTGTCGGTGGCGGCGCTGATCACCAAACTCATGCACTGGAACGACTATCGCGAAAAATCGCCGTTTGTTTCCGAGCGTTTCCGTCGCGGCGCGCGCCTAGGCAGCTATGCCGTCGTTGCTATTGCGGCGATCTTCTTTGTCGACCGCTGCGTCATGTCATTTATCGACCTGGTGCAGGTGAGCATTGTCTCGGATTCCAACCCCAGCGACTTTTTGTCGAGCCTGGTCTACATGACCTACAAGAGCGGGGACTTCTTCATTCGCGGTATCGAGATCACCATCGCGCTTGCCACCTTCGGCACCGTCATCGCATTCTTCCTGGCACTGCTCTTTGTGTTCCTGCGTATTCAGACGTTCGACCGCGTGGATAACGACCTGGTGCGCTTCTTTAAGGGTATCGGCCGCGGCTTTGCGACCGTCTACTCCACCATCGTGCGCGGCACGCCCATGATGGTCCAGGGTCTGCTCATCTATTACGCGGGCTTCACCGTTTTGCGCGGCATGGGCTTCGAGACCGCTCAGGCCAACCAGATTTGGAGCACCTTCACCGCCGGCCTCGTCACCATCTCGCTCAACTCCACCGCCTACATGATGGAGGTCCTGCGCGGCGGCATCGAGTCCATCGATCCCGGCCAGGCCGAGGCAGCACGCTCGCTGGGCCTGTCGCAGTGGCAAGCTATGCGCAAAGTCGTGTTCCCCCAGGGCATTAAAAACGCGATTCCGGCGCTCACCAACGAGCTCATTATCAACATCAAGGACTCGTCGGTGCTCTCGGTTATCGGCGTGTTCGACCTCATGTACGCCACCACCACCGTCGCCGGCGTGTACTACCGCCAGATGGAGGTCTACTGCGTGGCGCTCGTGGTCTACCTGATCCTGACGCTCGTGGCGAGCCGCCTGCTCGAGGCCTTTGGCAAAAAGCTCGGCGCCGAGGCTCCGGTCACGCTGCCCAGCTCCAACTAGGCTTAGGACGAGGAGAATCATCATGGCAGATACCGCCATTACCGGCGTTGCGGCCGCCGCACAGACCAATGAGCCGCTCATCCGCGTCGAGGGCCTGCGCAAGAGCTTCGGCTCGCTCGAGGTACTCAAGGGCATCGACCTGTCCGTTAGCCCCGGCGAGGTCGTCACCATTATCGGCGCCTCGGGTTCGGGCAAGTCGACCTTCCTGCGCTGCCTCAACCTGCTCGAGACCCCGGACGCGGGCCACATCTGGTTCCACGGCCAGGACCTCACGGCCGAGCGCTGCAACATCAACAAGCTGCGTGAGGACATCGGCATGGTATTCCAGGGCTTTAACCTGTTCAACAACATGGACGTGCTCGACAACTGCACGCTCGCGCCCGTCACGCTCAAAAAGATGAGCAAGGCCGAGGCCGAGAAGGTCGCGATGGAGCATCTGACGAGCGTGGGACTCGAGAAGTTCGCGCACGCCGCCGTGGGTCGCCTGTCCGGCGGCCAAAAGCAGCGCGTTGCCATCGCTCGTGCCCTATGTATGAATCCGCAGATCATGCTGTTCGACGAGCCGACCTCCGCACTCGACCCCGAGATCGTGGGCGAGGTGCTCGAGGTCATGCGCAAGCTCGCGGCCGACGGCATGACCATGGTCGTCGTCACGCACGAGATGGCCTTTGCCCGAACCGTGTCCGACCGCGTGGTCTTTATGGATAAGGGCGTGGTGCTCGAGGACGCCGCGCCGGCCGAGCTCTTTGGCAACCCCAAACACCAGCGCACCCGCGAGTTCCTCTCGCGTTATCTCAACGACAAATAATGCAAGCGAACGTGGCAAAGGGACCGCCTCTTTGCCACGTTGTTTTTGGAGGAAGGCATGGCCGAGGTTTGGCGCTTCTTTGCGCACGAGGATGATTTTGCCGATATCGACGAGGTCGGCGCGTGCGAGCGCCTGGGCCGCGTGCTGTCGTTTCCGACGATTTCGAGCATGGATGCCCAGACGGTGGACTGGCAGGCGTTTGCCGACCTGCGCGCCTATATGCAGCAGGCCTGGCCGCGCGTGTTTGCGGCGGGCGAGGTCGAGCTCATCGACCATTCGCTGCTCGTGACGCTTGCCGGCATCGACCCCGCCCTCAAGCCGGTCATGCTCATGGGCCACATGGACGTGGTTCCCGTGGTGCCGGGCACCGAGACAGACTGGACGCACAATCCCTTTAGCGGGCACGTGGACGACACCTATATTTGGGGTCGCGGCGCCATCGATATGAAAGACCAGGTTGCGGGTATCCTGGAGGCCGTTGAGTATGCGTTGGCGCACGGCTGGCAACACGAACGAACCCTGCTGCTGGCCTTTGGCCAGGATGAGGAGACTACGCAGTACGGCGCGGGTGCCATTGGTCGCGCGCTCGAGGAGCGCGGCGTTGAGCTTGAGTACCTGATCGACGAGGGTGACTATCGTATCGTTCCGGCTGCCGAGTACGGCACAGGTGAGGGTTGGCTTATGCATGCCGATCTTGCCGAGAAGGGCTATGCCGATATCGTACTCAAGACGAGAAGCGAAGGCGGGCATTCTTCCAACCCTTACGGTGGCACGTCGCTCGAAGTGCTCAGCCGCGCCATTGCCGCGATCTGCGATATCGAGTGGCCGGCGCGTGTGACCGATTTGCTTGCCGCGCAGCTCGTCGAGCTGGGGCTTTATACCGCAGACGAGATTGCTGCCAGCAAGGATGCCATCGTGCGCGACTGCCTCGCCAGCAAAAAGCTGTACCCGCTTGTGACCACCACCTGCGCGCCCACGCAAATCGAAGGCGGCAGTACCGGTGCCAACGTAATGCCGCAGGATATGTGGGCCAATATCAACTTCCGCATGCTCGAGGGTACGAGCGTGGCCGATGTTGTGGCCTGCTGCCGCAAGGCCGTTGCCGCCGCTGGGCTCGCTGGCCGAGTCGAGATCGAGCTGGGCCCCGGCAGCTCCGAGCCCTCGCCATCCCCGCGCGTGGGCGGTCCGGGGCTCGAGGCCGTCCGCGCCATCGCCGCCCGCTATTTCCGTGATCCCAAGGGGACGGAGGAAAACGGATCGTCTGCGGTGGGCCAAGAGCCGATGAGCATCGTGCCCTCGACCGTGATTGGTGCAACCGATGCCGCCAACTACCAGCGCATTTGCCACGAGTGTATCCGTTTCTCCGCCTTCGTGGTCGACGATGACGAATGCGACCGCGGCGTCCACGGCGCCAACGAGCGCATCACCCGTCGCGCCTACCTCCAAGGCATCCGCTTCCTCATCGCCCTGCTCCACACGCTCTAGAATGTGACAAAGGGACTGAGCCGGCAACTGGCAACCGGTTTCATCGGTAATGAGATAAAACTGTCATAGAAAAAGACTAAGATATCTTAAGAGACATATGCTGGGGTTGGTATTCCATGAACGACTGCGGGCATGTGCCAGACTGCCTCGGCCCCCGGGGAGCGCCCGGGCAGGTCGCCGTGTGACTGGGGAGGAAATTATGCAGGAGCTCAGAGAGACGACGTCTCTACTCGTGAATAATGTTATCGGGGGGGGGTCCCAGCAGGGAACATCCTGGTAGACACCGGCCGCGCGAGCGGTGGTCCGTCATGTCTTATGGCCGTCGTCGCGGGCTGTGCCCGGTCTCGCCATATGCGATTGTTCTGGCCCTCGCCGTCGCGCTGACGGTGGGTTTCTTCCTGCCGACCCGTGCGGAAGCAGCGTTTTCGGACCACACGGTCACGACGACTTCGCCCTCGGGGACGACGATCAACCTGTTTGATTACTGGGTGAATCCCGATGACCATCTGTCGGTTTCCGGCAACGGCGGCATCAACGCAAACCACCTGTTCCAGTTCAAGGATCAAGGAGCCAGCGAGGATCTTAACAAGTATACGGGTGGCTCCCAGGTCCGCACCGGCATCGTGAACAACGTTCTTGCCGGTGGTTACCCGAGACTCACCGACCGCTGGGAGGGAGAATCCCTCGGCTACCTGTTTGATTCCTCCGTCCATACGGGCAAGATATCCCATATGGGCGTGACGGGTCTGTTGCAGGCCAAGGGCGGCTACTACGAGTATGACAGCTCGAAGAACTACGCGGCGTACAACGTCAATAAGAATGCATTTGATGTCTACGAAGTCGCCGGCGTTGGGCAAGCGGGGGCTGGCTCTCAAAATGGAGGCCAGTTCTTCCCCTTCGATGCGGCCGATAAGGTATTCAAGGAGGAGAACGGCCGCCTCGTCCGGAACGGCATTACGTCGTCGAACAACGGCGACTCGAATTATAACGATGGCAAACCCCTCAACCATTATTTCGGCCTCTCCATGTCATCGCGCTTCGTGCAGCCGACGGATGGCAAAACGAACGCTGGCGATCCCATGACCTTTGAGTTCGCCGGCGACGACGACGTCTGGGTGTTCATTGACGATGTCCTCGTGGGCGACATTGGCGGCATCCACACCAGTGCTAAGCTGACCATTGACTTCCAAACGGGCCAGATTAAGGTTAACGATTCCCCAAACGGCACGCTGTTAAGAAAGTTCCAGGAAGCGGGGCGGGGCACTTCGGGCTTCACTGGCAACACCTTCGCTAACGATACCAGCCACACGCTCAAGTTCTTCTACTTGGAGCGTGGCGCCACCGACTCCAACATGAAGCTCAAGTACAACCTCGTGACGGTTCCCGAGTCCGACATTATCAAGTTCGACCAGGATGGCGGTCTGGTGGAGGGCGCTCAGTTCGAGCTGTACAAGACAGACAAGAGCTTCGCTGACACGACTACTAATTCGGAAAAACTACTTGGCTCCGGCACCACGGACGCGAATGGACAACTGACGCTCACGAATAAAGTGGACAACGGCGTTATCAACTTCGATGACCTTTATAGTAAAGACCATAATTGCCGGTACTACCTCCTGAAGGAAACAAAGGTGCCCGAAGGTCACCGCTCGAGCCTCACGGCAACGGACGGTAGCATGCAGTTCGAGTACGTGCCCGCGAGCGACGAGAACGGCGCGGGCGGCGTCATCATCAACCGCGGCGGTATGGACGCGGACAGCTCCGTTTGGCAGAGCGGTGCGTTCGCCGGCTCGAAGGAGACCATCACCGCGCCGTCGACCGTGTACCAGGCGGACGATGACTCGATGAAGCCAGGCAATACTGTTGATATGAAGCGCGGCACCCTGTTCGCAGTAGTTTTCAAGCGCGATAAAAGCAAGAACGCCTGGCACGCCGTGTCGGGCGACCCGACGAAGGGGTATACCCTCGCCGGCGCCCAGGGCATGGCCGGCGCCATCGAGGCGGCGAAGAAGGACCTGTACGCCTTCACGCTCAACACTAGCGGCCAGTACCAGGTAGAGATTCCGTATCTGCCCGGTGACATCTCCAAGTACTACTACTTGCTGAGCGGTGATGCCCGCAAGAATGCCGAGCACGCGGTGGCCATCTACTACACAACGGCGAGCTCCATCGCCGACGCGAATACGGACAACACGGTCCATGTGTTCAGTGATGACCTCCCCGGTGACCAGGTGAACTTTAAGCGGCAGTTCGCCACGAGCCTGCTCGTCACGAACATCCAGAACCGCCTGTTCGTGCAGAAGACCGATACCGAGGGCAACCCCGTAGACGGCGCGAAGTTCGGCTTGTACACGGACGGTCAGGTGACAACAGACGCGAACGGCAAAGTCGTGCTCAACGGCGACCAGATCCCCTACGACACCTTGACGACGGGGCAGGTCAGCAACCCGATCCAGCTCGAAGGGGCGGGCATATTCCCGTGTACGAGCGACGGCAACAAGCCGCTCGTGAAGGGCGCCTACTTCCTAAAGGAGGTCTCGGCGCCCAAGGGCTTCCTGCTTAACGACACGCTCACCAAGGTGATTGTGGACGATTACGGCGTCCATGCCGATGCTGGTACGGCCGATGACGGCGTCTCGACGTTCGTGGGGCCGGGCACGCTTATGAAGAGTCTGGGCCAGTTTGGCGCAGAGGGCGACATCGACAACACACTCACGTGGATCAAGGGTATGCGGCAGACATCGGATGGCGTGACCGATGGCGGTAATCTTTCGTGGAGCGATGTCGATTCCGCCGGTGCCGGCGACACGGTACACCTCAAGTACGGCGCCAACGGACGTATCTACCAGTATGGGCCCACCAAGGCGGGCGAACCCTACCGCCTGGAGACCGAGACGGGCTGGATACGTATGGGCATCACGCAGGATGAACCTGGTGTCACTAATGCGAAGGGCGCCCGCGCCGATCTGGGCGACATGAACCTGAATGCCCTGTTCACGGGCGCCACCTGCGTGCGCGTGGCGAACGAACGCGAGGCGAGCCTCGAGGTGACGAAGAAGGTTGACGTGCCCGATGGCCTGACGGGCAATAAGGACGCGGGGTTCACCTTCAATTTCACCGTGCCCGCGGGGAAGACGTACAAGGCCGCGGTGTTCGAGAAGGCGGGGACTGCGGGCGAGCGGCGGGTCGGCAACGTGTTCAACCTGACGAACGGCTATTCGCAAACCATCAAGGCCGACGAGACGATTCGCGTGTACGGTCTTAGCGAGGGCGACGAGTACACGGTGCAGGAGCTGACCGGCGCAGACCAGATGCCCGCGGGCTATAAGCTGACCGGCCGCAAGCAGGGTGCCACGGATCTGAAGGACGCAGGCGATAGCGTCACCGGTAAGATCGCGAAGCAAAATACCGACGGCACGTTGGCCGAAGCCAACAAGCTGGTGTTTACCAACACTTACACGGCGGAAGCCAGCGACAAACTGACCCCACAGGTAACGAAGAAGATCTCCGGCACCGAGAGGACGGACAAGAAGTTCTCGTTCACGCTGGCTGCCACGTCGAAGACGAAGGATAAGATTGACGCCGGCGATCTGGAGGATGACGGTCTAAAGGGTGACACACCCTCGGAGTCCAAGACCACGAAGGGGGAGATCACCGGCAAGGACGGTCAGCCCCTCAACTTCTCCGACATGACATTCAACAAGGCAGGCGACTACACGTTTACGCTCACCGAGGCCCACGGGGAAGATGACGATCCTAATACGACTGGTGTGCAGAACGCTGGTTGGACGATGGACGATTCCACCTACACCGTCACGGTGAAGGTTGAGGACAAGAATGCCAAGCTGACTGTCACAGGCGTGGCGGTGGAAAAGGACGGCGATGACAAGAGCGAGACGCTTGAGGTCAAGAAAGGCAAGGTGAACCTCGCCACCTTTACCAACAGCTATGCTGCGAAGGGTTCCGTGACCCTGGCGGCGAAGAAGCACTTTACGGGCGGTGCGCTCGCGGGGAACGATTTCTCGTTTGCTCTGTACAAGGGTGACAAGGCGGAAGGCACGCCCCTTGAGACCGTCACGAACGACGAGAACGGCAACATTACCTTCCAGCCCATCAACTACACCGAGGCCGGTGACTACGACTACACCATCAAGGAGGTGAAGGGCGCCGACCCGACCGTCGTCTACGACGGTCAGGAAGTGAAGGTCAAGGTCAGCGTCACCGATAACAAGAACGGCACGCTGGGCGCAACCGCCACCTACGGCGGCGATGAGGCCGTTCCGACCTTCACCAACTCGAAGCCGACGACGGACGTTACCGTCGAGGCAACGAAGACCCTCACGGGCAAGGCGCTGACGGACGGCGCGTTCGCCTTCGGCCTGTACGACCAGGCCGGCAACGAGGTCGCCAAGAGCGCCAACGACCGGGACGGCAAGGTCAAGCTGACCGTCAAGGGCCTGAACCTGGGCGAGTACGACTACACGCTCAAGGAGGTCGCTGGCAGCGATTCGACCATCACCTACGATTCCACGGAGGTGAGGGTTCACGTCTCGGTGAAGGCGGAGGGCGACAAGGCGAAGGCGACCGTCACTTACGACGGCAAGAACGATATCCCGACCTTCAAGAACACGTATCAGCCCGCCGAGACCTCGGTGACGCTCGCGGCGAAGAAGGCCTATGTGAAGTCCGACAGCACGCCGGCTGCGCTCAAGGGCGGCGAGTTCGCCTTCGACCTGTACGAGGGCGATCTGACGGCCGAGCAGCTGAAGGGCAAGCAACCCATCCGGAGCGCCAAGAACGGCGAGGACGGCACCGTCACCTTCCCGGCCATCAACTACACCAAGGCCGGCGAGTACAAGTACACCATCGTGGAGAAGAAGGGCGACCTGTCTCACGTGACCTTCGACGACGCGGTGCACCATGCCGCGGTGAAGGTCATGGACAAAGCTGGCAAGCTGGACGCCGCCGTTGCCTACGATGGTGACAAGGCCGATGCCCCCACCTTCACGAACACCTACACCGCAAAGGGATCCGTGGAGCTGACGGCGACCAAGGTCGTTGCGGTCGCGCCGGGCTTCACGCACGACACCAAGCTGAAGGGCGGCGAATACACGTTCGAGCTGAAGGACGCCGACGGCAAGGTGCTCGACACCGCGAAGAACGAGGCCGATGGCACGGTGAAGTTCACGCGCGACTTCGAGCTCGCCGACCTGGGCGGCGCCGCGAGCAAGGACTTCGCCTACGCCATCGCGGAGAAGACGGGCGCGGAGCCGGGCATGGTCTATGACAATCATGCCCTCACCTATACGGTGACGGTCACAGACGGCGGGAACGGAGCACTGAATGCGAAGGCGATCGTGACGAGCGCATCCGGCTCGGATACCTTCACCAACACCTACCAGCCGGCCGCGACCGGTCTGGCCCTCGGTGCGCAGAAGAGCTATGTGAAGAAGGACGACAACACGCCGATCGTCCCCAAGGACGGCGAGTTCACCTTCGATGTGTACGAGGGCAAAATGACTGCTGAGCAGCTTGCCGGGGCCAAGCCCGTCCGGACCGCGACCAACGGCGCGGACGGAAGTGTTAACTTCGACGCCTTCTCCTACGCGAAGCCGGGCACGTACGAGTACACTATCGTGGAGCGGAAGGGTGATCTGGCCTACGTGACCTACGACGACGCGGTGCATCATGCCGTGGTGACGGTTGTGGACAATGCCGGCACGCTGCAGGCGAGCGTCGCCTACGACGGCGCGGACGCCACGAAGCCCACCTTCACCAACACCTACAAGGCGAAGGCGACGAACTCCGGCGCGATCGCCCTCACCAAGAGCGTTGACGTGCACGACGGCAGCTATCAGCTAAAGGCGGGAGACTTCGCCTTCGAGCTGGTGGGGTCTGACGGTACGGTGCTCCAGACCCAGAAGAACGACGCCAAGGGCAAGGTTTACTTTAACGAGCTGACCTTCGACCATGCGGGCACCTTTCCCTTCACGGTCCGTGAGGTGCAGCCGACGGACGGCGCGCCGGGCGTGCCGGGCGTGACCTACACCGGCAAGACGTACACCCTGACCTACGTGGTGAAGGACAACAACGACGGCAAGCTGGTGGTAGAGAGCTCTACGGTGAAACCGAGCGAGGGCACCGAGAACGGCGTCACCCCCAATACCATGACGTTTGCGAACAGCTACCAGCCGGGTCAGACCTCCTACCAGATCTCTGGCACCAAGGTGCTTGAGAATGCCGACCCGGCCACCACGCGGACGCCCGGCGATGGCGAGTTCACATTCGCGCTGATTGACGTGGCCACCGGGCAGGAGATCGACCGGACCACGAACGTGGGTAAAGCGTTTACCTTCAAGGCCATCTCGTACACCGCAACTGGTTCGCATGCGTACCAGGTGAAGGAGGTTGCGGGCCAAGATGGCACCATCACTTACAGCGATGCGGTGCTGGACGTAACGGTGAACGTGACCGATGACGGCAGCGGCCAGCTGACCGCGACGGCGAACAAGACGGCTGCGGATCTGACTTTCACCAACACCTACACGCCGACGGCAACGACGGCGACGATTACCGGAACGAAGGCTCTGACCGGCCGCGACCTGGCCGAGGGTGAGTTCTTCTTCGACCTGAAGGACGCCGACGGTAACGTGGTGCAGACGGTGCAGAACGGCGCCGACGGCACGTTCGGCTTCGCGTCGCTGCAGCTGGACAAGGTGGGGACGTACGTCTACACCGTGTCCGAGCGGGCAGGGGCGACGGCGAACGGCGTCACCTACGACACGACGGTCTTTACCGCGACGGTGACGGTGACGGAGAATGCGGAGACGCACGCACTGGAGGCGCAGGTTGCCTACAGCAAGGGCGGCAAGGCTGCGGATGCGGTGGCGTTCAGCAACAGTTACGCGCCGGCCGCGACTGAGGTGAAGCTGGGGGCCTCCAAGGTGCTGAGCGGCGAGGACCTGAAGGAAGGGCAGTTCTCCTTCCAGCTGAAGGATGCCGACGGCAAGGTGCTGCAGACCGCAAAGAACGCGGCGGACGGCACGGTGGGCTTCGAGGCGATCTCGTACGACAAGCCCGGAACGTACGCCTACAGCATCTCCGAGGTGGACGACGGTCAGAAGAACGTGACGTACGACGCGGCCGAGCACCGGGTAACGGTGACGGTGACGGACGACGGTGCGGGCCATCTGGTGGCGACGGTAACCTATGACGGCGCCGTGGCGCCGGTGTTCAAGAACACGTACACGCCGCCGACCACCCCGCCGACGGAGCCGCCCACCAATCCGCCGAGCAAGTCACCGGTGCCGAAGGAGGAGAAGCCGGGTCTGCCGTATACGGGCGATACCAGCTTGTCGCCGATGGCCCTGGGTGGCATCGCGGGCGGCGCGGTGGTGCTGATCGCCGCAGGCGTTATCCTGCGGCGCCGGAACCGGTAGCTACGGCGGCCGAGAAGGGCTTTGATTGAGGGCGGGTGGTCGCAGGGCGCGGCCGCTCGCCCTTTTTGGTGAAAGGCTATGTTAACCCGCCGTTTGCACGTCCGGCTCCAGATGGAACTCGTACTCCGGCTCCATCATCTTCTTCCGGATCTTTTCGTAGCGCCCGTCGTCGAGCTGCTCGCGCATGAGCGACGTCCTGTCCCCGACGCGTGCGGCCTCGCGCAGCCATCTGAACCACATCAGGCAGCTGTGGAGCCTGCGGGTCGATACGCCCTTGAACCTCTCGAGGAAGTGGCCGAGCGAACCCTGCGCTTCAGCATCCTCTGGACCGTGTCCCGCTCGTACCCGGTGAGCCTGCCGTGGGTCCTCGGGACCGCCCTCGCGGCGCCCTTCCCGCCCTTTCCGGACATGGCGTCCTCCGATCTCCCGGGGCCGGCCGATCCGGCCCTCAGGGTATCGGATTCCCAAATTTATCCGTATATGTGCGGATGAATGCGGGAGGCGTTCGGATGAAGTTGTATTCAAGGAAAGAGACTGACCCTTTGTCGCATTCCGTGCGGGTTATATGCAGGTATGCCTGCGCACGCTATCATGTATGGGTTAGACCGCAACTATGTACCTCATACGCGAAGGGATGCGCATGTATCTGAAGATCGACATGTTCTAGCTGGGCTTACCCCCGCAGTGGCGCCGCGCGCCCCATCAACTCTGCCGATTTTCGCCTTCACGCACATAAAGGAGTCCCGCCATGCGCGACAAGCTCGAAAAGATCATTAAGGCCTACGAGGAGCTCGAGAAGAAGCTTTCCGACCCGGCCGTCGCCTCCGACATCAAGGAGTTCACGCGTCTCAACAAGGAGTACGCACACCAGTCCGACCTCATCGCTGCCTCGCGCGAGTACATCGGCGCGCTCGATGACATCGAGGCCGCCAAAGAGATGCTCCGCGACACCAGCGATGCGGACGAGAAGGAGATGCTCCAGATGGACATCTCCGAAAACGAGGCCAAGCTTCCCCAGCTCGAGGAAGACATCAAGTACATGCTCATCCCGAGCGACCCCAACGACGACAAGAACACCATCGTCGAGATCCGCTCCGCCGCCGGT
>DBEZQF010000138.1:0-2559 GCA_048254795.1 Collinsella sp.
CAAGATGATATCGGCGGATTCCTTGGCAATATCGACGGCCGAATCGACCGAGATGCCGCAATCGCTCGCACGCATGGCGGCGGCGTCGTTGATGCCGTCGCCCATAAAGCCCACGGTGTGGCCGAGCAGCTCGCGCATGACACGTACCAGGCGCGCCTTCTGCAGCGGCGAGAGCTTGGCGAAGAGGTGGGTTTTCTCGGCGCGCTCGGCAAGTTCGGCGTCATCGAGCGCATCGATCTCGGAGCCGAGCAAGACGTTGCTCGCATCGATACCAATCTGCTCGCAGACGGTGGCGGCGACGCGGTCGTTGTCGCCGGTTAGGACCTTGACCGCCACGCCCTTGGCCTCGAGGGTGGCGACGGCGCCCGCGGCACTTGCTTTGGGCGGATCGAGGAAGGCCAAAAAGCCCATCAGCACCATGTCGCACTCGTCGGCGATGCCAAACTCGCCCACGCAGCGCGGATTGGTCTTCTGCGCCACGGCAATTACGCGTAGGCCCTCAGCGTTAAGTCCGACGATCTGCTTGCGAATCTGGGCGAGCTTCTCGTCGGCGAGCGGCTGAGCGATGCCATCGATCTCGACAAAGGAGCAGATCTCGAGCATTTCCTCGGCAGCGCCCTTGGTAACCATCTGGGTTTTGCCTTGGGCGTCGGCGACAACTACGCTCAGGCGACGGCGCGAGAAATCGAAGGGAACCTCGTCGACCTTGGTATAGCGGGCGCGCAGACTCTGGCCCAGCATAGAATCGGGCACAACGGTCGAGGGCGTCACATCGGCACGGTCGATTACGGCCAGGTCGATAAGGTTTTTGAGGCCGGTTTGGAAGAAGCTATTCAAAAATGCATGGCGCAGCACGCGTGCGTCTTCGTTGCCGTCGGTGCTGAGATAGCGCTCGAGCACGATGCGGTCTTCGGTGAGGGTGCCGGTCTTGTCGCAGCACAGGACGTCCATCGCGCCGAGGTTTTGAATCGCCGGCAGCTCCTTGACGATAACCTGGCGACGGGCGAGGTCCTTGGCGCCCTGCGATAGGCTCGTGGTCACGATGACGGGAAGCATTTGCGGCGTGATGCCCACGGCCACGCTCGTGGCGAACAGCAGCGCGTCGATGACGTTGCCCTTGGTGGCGGCGTTGATGGCAAAGACGGCCGGCGCCATAACGAGCATAAGGCGTACGAGCAACATGGAGACGCTCGAGACGCCGCGGTCAAACGCGCTCTTTTCGCCGCGCCCGTTGAGCATCTTGGCGATGCCGCCCAGGTAGGTGTCCGAGCCGGTGGCAACGACAAGCGCCATGGCGGCGCCGTTTTGCACGGAGGTGCCGGTAAAGACGATGTTCTTGCAGGCAGAGAGTGGCAGTGCGGAGCCGTCGGCGCCCTCGACGACGGTGACGGCGGTGGTCTTCTCGACGGCCTCGCTCTCGCCGGTGAGTGCGGACTCGATCACAAACAGGTCGCGCGCGGTGATGATGCGGGCATCTGCCGGCACCATATCGCCGGCAGAGAGACGGATTACATCGCCGGGGACGAGCTCGTCGAAGGGGATCTCGATGCGCTCGCCGTCGCGCAGGGCGGTGCAAGTGTTGGAGACCAGGTCCTTGAGGGCCTCTGCCGCATTGCCGCTGCGGGCTTCCTGGATAAACTTCATACCGCCCGATACCAGCAGCATGATGCCGATGACGATGACCGTGGAGGGGTCGCGCTGCGGCTCGGGCACGGCGAGCACGTCGATGTAGAGCGAGACCAGCGCGAGCGCGGCGAGGATGCCGGCGAAGGGATCGATGAAGGCGTCGGCGATGCGGCGGGCGAGCGTCTTGGTCGGCGCTTCGATGGTGTTGGGGCCGGCGGCATCCAGGCGCTCGGTTGCCTGCTCGGCGGTGAGGCCGTTTGCCGTGGCGTCAAGCAGCACGAGAGCGTCCTCGGCGCTATGGGTGGCGGCGAATATGGTGTTCTTGGACAGGCCGGTGTGAGCGGCAGGGCGCGCCGTGCGGCGGCGCTTGGAGATAGCTTCGAGTACCGTGGCGGTTTTGAGCATCAGCATAGGGTCCTCCTTGGTGAAGGGAGTTAGCGTACGTGTCGTATATGCTTCAAAAAACCTAGATGTCGCTCACGTCAAGCACTTGAGCCCACAAAGGGCGCAGCGCGCCTTTGTGGTGGTTTTGGCGATCTGCCAGTGGCGTTTATGCGTGTGCGGAGTCCTCGCGGCGTGCCGAGGGCGACATGCAGGTTTTTCGACTAGGACTGCCTTCCATGGCACACCTCCTTAAGGCCGGGCGCAGCGCGCTTTGGGCATCTCGTACCCGTTTCAATCCGCCCGTATTCTTGATGAGGGGGTTTGATATGTCAACCCCATTGTTCGGAAAACCATTCCCTCTGACAAAGCCTTTGCAGAATGCCGTGGCCCCAAAGCGCGCCCGCATCTACGCTTCGCCTGCGCTAAACTGGAAGGCACGTACGCGATTACGAGAGGAGCCCGCATGGAGGCTTACAAGCAAGAGTTCATCAAGTTTATGGTCGAGTCCGACGTCCTTAAGTTCGGCAGCTTTACGCTCAAGAGCGGCCG
>DBEZQF010000139.1:0-1021 GCA_048254795.1 Collinsella sp.
ACCTATCGAAACACATCTCCACCGTTCCTTCAACTGGGAAAACGGCGCCCCCGGACCCCAGGAGGGGCCGCGGGGGCGTTCAGCTAACTGCGGGAACGGCCTATCCGCTCAAAGTGTTCGGCTGAGATCGGAAATCAACCAGTCTTTTTGGAGCGCGGCTATTTTGACAACTTTTCGAACAGACGATCCTCTCGATGATTTTTAATCCCCGTCCCAGAAAAATCATCGACGAACGCACTACTTTGCGCTGGTAAGAACACCGGTGGTGTCGAAGGCCGGGGTGAAGCTCTCGTCTACCGCGCCGCCCTCTTGCCAGAACATCGTCGTAAAGCCCAGGTCGTCGGCATGGTCGAGCACCCGCTCGTACTCCTCGCGCGTCACGGCGCGCGCCAGATCGCCGCCCTGCTCGCGCATGAGGGCATTGGGCGTGTACTGGTTCATGACCGAGATCGGCACGTCGCCCACCGTCTGCCACACCAGGTCTAACACGCGGCACGAGTCATCCGCATGCCCCGGCAGCACCAGGTGGCGCACGATGATGCCGCGCTTCATGAGCCCGCCCTCATCCACCAACTCTCCCCCGCGGCGATCGATCTCGCGCGCCATCTGGGCCAGACCCGACACGGCCACGCGCGGGTAGTCCTTAATATGAGAAAGCGACTGCGCAAGCCCGGCATCGGCATATTTAAAGTCGGTGAGCCACACATCGACCAGGTCGCCCAGCGCCGCCACGGCACTCGCACGCTCGTAACCACTCGTGTTGTAGACGATCGGGATGACTAGCCCGCGCATCCGTGCCGCGGCAATCGCGGCAGGCAACAGGTGCGCATAGTGCGTCGCCGTCACCAAATTGATGTTGTTGGCACCCTGGTCCTGCAGTTCCAGCATAATCTCGACCAGGCGCTCAGGCGAAATCTCAAGGCCAAAATTGCCGGTCGAGATCTCGTGGTTCTGGCAGTAGATACATTTAAGCGAGCAACCGCTAAAGAAGATCGTGCCCGAACCGGCCTCGCCCGAGATA
>DBEZQF010000140.1:0-1219 GCA_048254795.1 Collinsella sp.
GCCGGCGGCCTGTTTGCCTGCGAGCTCTACGAGGGTGCCCTCGATGCCGCGGCCGAGCTCTGTCGCCAGGCAGGCCTTTCGGACGTGCGTATCGTCCATGACCTCACCGATCGCCCCCGCATCGTCCGAGCCATCGTCACCGAGCCCAAACAGCGTATTTAAGCTGAATTAATAGACATTTGCGCAAGTTTGTCCTTGCAATATACCGTAAAACTTCTACTATAGAAGGAGAAAGGTATGTCAAATCAGCTGCATCGGTACCGTATCGTGCTTGATTACATTGAACCTTGGCTTGATGAGCAGGATGAAGCTACGCTGAAGCAGATTTATGCAGACCTTTTGGTGCTCGAGAAGGAAGGTCCCAGCCTTGGTCGTCCGCTGGTTGACCGCGTAAAGGGCTCGAAGCTTCATCATTTAAAGGAGCTGAGAGTGACGTCGTGTGGTGGGCAGGTGATTCGCATCCTCTTCGCCTTTGACCCCAAGCGCCAGGCGGTATTGCTATTGGCGGGTGATAAGTCGCGAGCGGGATCGTCAAGGGCAAAATGGAACGGTTGGTATGCGATCAACATTCCAAGGGCCGAGCAAATATACCGTCGCCACGTAAGGAGGCTCGATCGAGATGGAACTGCATGAGTATATGGAATCTCGCGGGATAACACGCGACTCCATTACCGCCGAGCAGGAGAGGACTCGCGATCGTATCGAAGCCTATAAGCTTGCTCAGATTCGCAGGTTAAAAGATCTAACACAGGCGTCGGTCGCCCAGTCGATGGGCGTTTCTCAAAAACGTGTATCCGAGCTCGAGCGTGGGGAGTTGGGTTCGATGAGGCTCGACACGCTGAGCAGGTACGCAGAGAGCCTCGGCGGAAAACTGGTTGCAAGCATCGAGTTTCCCGATCGTACCGTTACGCTTGCGCGCTAAAAATCTTCAATTAACCCCCTCACTTTCACCGACTACTAGAGCCGCTCACCAAACCAACATGCGCTCTGGGCAAATAGGTTGAATGTTTCGTGCGAGAATGCCCCACAGTAAACAAACTTGCACCGGAGCGTAAGGGGCTGGCATACACATGCAGACGGTCTATCGGGTATACGAGGGAACGCGCGAGCCGCATCGGCTTGCCGTCGAGCGCACGGCCGAGGTGCTCGGCCGCGGCGGCCTGGCCTTGATTCCGACCGAGACCGTCTACGGTGTCGCCGTGGCAGTCAACGCCTTCTC
>DBEZQF010000141.1:0-3335 GCA_048254795.1 Collinsella sp.
GGACTTAGCCGAAGACGGCGAGCAGGAAGCCTGCCGCGATGGCGGAGCCGATGACGCCCGCGACGTTCGGGCCCATGGCGTGCATGAGCAGGAAGTTGGCGGGGTTGGCCTTCTGGCCGACCATCTGGGAAACACGCGCGGCCATCGGGACGGCGGAGACGCCGGCCGAGCCGATCAGCGGGTTGACCTTCTTGCCGGACAGCTTGCACATGATGTTGCCGCCGATGAGGCCGCCGGCCGTGGAGATGCCGAAGGCAACGAGGCCGAGGAAGATGATCTTCAGGGTCTCGGGCTTCAGGAAGTTGGAAGCGACCATGGTCGCGCCGACGGAGGTGGACAGGAAGATCGTGACGATGTTCATGAGCGCGTTCTGCACGGTGTCGGACAGACGGTCGGTGCAGCCGCATTCACGGAACAAATTGCCGAGCATCAGGCAGCCGATCAGCGGAGCCGTGGACGGCAGGAGCAGGATGACGAAGATGGTGACGATGATCGGGAAGAGGATCTTCTCGGTCTTGGAGACGACACGCGCCTGCACCATCTTGATCTTGCGGTCCGCGTCCGAGGTCATGAGCTTCATGATCGGGGGTTGGATCATCGGGATCAAGGCCATGTAGGAATACGCCGCGATGGCGATCGCGCCCAGCAGATGCGGAGCGAGCTTGTTGGTCAGGAAGATGGCCGTCGGGCCGTCCGCGCCGCCGATGATGCCGATGGAAGCGGCCTCAGGGCCGGTGAAGCCGAGGCAGATGGCGCCGAAGAAGGCGACGAACACGCCCAGCTGCGCAGCCGCGCCGAGCAGCAGGCTCTTCGGATCTGCGATCAGGGGGCCGAAGTCGGTCATGGCGCCGACGCCCATGAAGATCAGGGACGGGTACAGACCGGCCTTGACGCCGATGTAGAAAATATCCAGCAGACCTGCATTCGACAGAATGTGGCCGTAGCTGTGATAGTAGGGGCTGGTGGAGTCAAGGAACGCGCTCCAGAGCTCGGGGTGGTACATGGCGTTGGTCGCGTTCAACTCAGGGTTGACCGCATCCAGACCGGGGAAGTAGCTGACGTTCGCAAGCAGGCAGCCGAACGCGATGCCGACGAGCAGCAGCGGCTCGAAGCCCTTGACGATGCCAAGGTACAGCAGGACGCAGGCGATGACGATCATGACAAGGTTCTGCCAGCCGCCGTTTGCGAAGAAGCCCGCAAAGCCGGATTCTGTCGCCAGCTTTAACAGGGTATCACCAACATTAAACATCTTTGATCCTCCTTATGCCAGAACGACCAGCGGAGCACCCGTATCCACAACAGCGCCCTTGGTGGTCACGACCTGTGCGACCGTGCCGTCACGCGGGGCAAGGATCTCATTTTCCATCTTCATGGCCTCGAGCACGACCAGAATGTCGCCGGCCTTGACAGCCTGACCCTGGGAGCAGTTGACCTTCAGAATGTTGCCGGGCATCGGAGCCGCGACGACTTCGCCTGCGGCGACAGCCGTGGGAGCGGCGGGCGCTGCGGCAGGAGCGGCAGCGGGAGCAGCCGCGGGCGCAGGTGCTGCGGCGGGAGCGGGAGCGGCGGGCTTATACGCCTCGTACTCGTCGACGAGCATGGCCTGGCCTTCTTCGACCTCGACCTCATAGGTTTTGCCGTTGAGCGTGATCTTGTATTTCATATCAGATGACCTCCTTCATCGATTTGAAGCGCAGGGTATTGAGGGGCTTGCCGAGCTTGTTGGCGACGATGGCCATGAGCATAGCGGCTTCGCGGTCGCCGACGTTATAGAGTTTGCATTCGCCGGCGACGCCTGTGGCAAGCGCGGGGGCAGCCTTGGGCGCAGGAGCCGGAGCGGCAGTTGCTGCAGCGGGAGCGGCGGCAGGCGCAGTCTTCTTCGCGGACATGACCTTGCCCATGATCATGACAACGACCATCAGCGCGATCAGACCGATAAACACGACGGCATAGCCCAGCAGGGCTACGAGGCCTGCGGTACCGACGGAAATATCTTCCATAAAAGCATTGATCAGAAACATCTCAGGCCACCTCGCTTACGCTTCTTCGATGACGTAGGTGCAGATGTTTTCTTCCTTGGCCTTGCGGTCCTCGAAGAACTTCATGGCCTGATCCGGATAGCAGATGTAGCTCATGACGTCCTCTTCCGAGCGTGCCAGATCGCCGAGTGCTTCCTTGGCCTTCTTGAAGTCCTCGCCGGTGCGCTTGGCGTCTTCAATGCGGCAGTCGACAGGCTTGCCGCCCTCGCCGAGGATCTTGGCCTGCAGCGATTCGGAGACGGGCGCGGGCGCGATGCCGTACTGGCCTCTGAAGTAGTTCTGCACTTCCTTGGAGACGATCTTGTAGCGCTCGCCCATCAGAACGTTGGTAACGGCCTGATTGCCGACCATCTGGGACAGCGGCGTGACCAGCGGGGGATAGCCCAGATCCTTGCGGACCTCGGGGATCTCCTTGAGCGCTGCGTCGAACTTATCCATGGCCTTCATATCGGTCAGGTTCGCGATCATGTTGGAGAGCATACCGCCGGGGACCTTGTAGACGAGCGCCTGCGCGTCGGTCGCCATGGACTTGGCGCTGATGCGGCCGGAATCGACGTACTTCTGCTTGATGGGCTTGAAGTAATCGTTGACCTTGTTGATAACGTCCTCGTTCAGGCCCGTCTCGATGCCGTACTGGCCCAGGGCGTAGAACATGGTTTCGGTGGAGGGCTGGCTCGTGCCGTTGGAGAAACAGGAGGTCGCGCAGTCGATCACGTCGATGCCGGACTCGATGGCCTTCGTCACGGTCATGTAGGCCATGCCGGTGGTGCAGTGGGTGTGCAGGATCAGGGGGACATCGCCGACGGCGTCCTTGATGCCCTTGATGAGGTGCTCGGCCTCATACGGGCTCATGGTGCCGGCCATGTCCTTCAGGCAGATGGTATCGAAGCCCATGTTCTTGAGCTCCTTGCACATCTCGACATATTTTTCAACCGTATGCACCGGGCTCTGCGTATAGGAGATGCAGCCGGACGCAACGGTGTTCTTGGTGGCGTATTTCTTGGTGGCTTCCAGCGCGGTGGCGATGTTGCGGAAGTCGTTCAGTGCGTCGAAGATACGCAGGATGTCGATGCCGTTCTTGATGGACAGCTCGACAAACTTTTCAACGACATCGTCATGATAATGCTTATAGCCGAGCAGGTTCTGGCCGCGCAGCAGCATCTGCAGCTTGGTGTCGGGCATGGCCTTGCGGATATCGCGCAGTCTCTGCCACGGATCCTCGCCCAGATAGCGCAGGCAGGAATCGAACGTTGCGCCGCCCCAGCATTCCACGGAGTAATAGCCGGCCTTGTTCAT
>DBEZQF010000142.1:0-1239 GCA_048254795.1 Collinsella sp.
CACCACGCGTCAATCATTTCATCCGTTACAACCTGACCATTAGCGGCCGTATACGTCTTGCCCATCATCGACCCCTTTGCCGAGCCTGTTCAATCTCCTGCCAAAATTTCTTCTGGACTGGAGACAGGGCATGAATAATGAGCCATCCACGAATTAGTTCGACCGCAACAAGTTCCACACTTCGACCATCTGGAAGCCATCCAATGGCAAGCCATCTCGGCGGCTCGTCCTCCGACTCGCGGCGAATGCACTCAGTAACCGCGAACCAGGCACCAAGCACCTGCTTTTCCGTCAAGTGTTTTTTGGCGTTCGGATGGATCTCAACATCCATGCATCTTCTCCTCCATCTTACCCAATTTCGTATGACAAAAGTCCGCCGTCGTCAATCTCTTACGCCGGCACTTGTTGGAGGGCGGGAGGTGTAGCGAGGATTGAAGGGCGTTCCAATACCGCCCAGGCACCGGGACAGGAACACATGTGCCAAGGACGGACGTTTTCGTAGCGCGCGAGGATATTGCCGTCGCGATTGATGAAGGCGATGTCGATGGGATAGGCCATAAAACACGTGTGGACTGAGGAACAGTGCGGAAATGCCATGACAAGCGGCAGGCCATTGGCGGCAACCGGACGCCGTCCCAGCATGCCGCGCAGGCGCACGGCAAACGACTCCGCCACCACAAACTCGGCCGGCGTCCAACCCAGCCTGTTGAGTGCCCGCGCGTAAGCGATGTAGGACGAGACCGCGGTCACATGACCACCCCCGGACGCCACGGATCGACCGTCACCGCGCACTCGTGCGACAACGTTGTCGGCGCCCCCAGCGGAACGCCAGCGATGCTGAGAGAAGTCGGCCACGGCTCATAGTGCATGGTGCAGGTGTAGGTCCTAAACGTACCGGATAGGGAGAGCAGGCCACCATCTGATGCCTCCGCGCCTTGCTCGCTCGACACTTCGATCTGCAAGTCATAGCCTTCCATGGCATTCAGAATTTGAGTCTGGACCGTCACCGAGGCATCGGCAGAGTTCTCGTCACCCTCCCCGCCCGGCGCCACAGCGTGCGCCAACACGATGTCGGGCACCACGCGGTCGAAGCGCGCGACAGCGCTGGCAAAGATCATGACGTTGTACACGATGAGTGCCAGCACCAGCAAAACGGGCGTAACCACTGCCATCTCAACCGTCGCTTGGGCGCGCTCCTCGCGCAGACGCATGCGGATACTCATTACGACCCACCGCCCA
>DBEZQF010000143.1:0-4177 GCA_048254795.1 Collinsella sp.
GTTGATGGTATCTGTTAAATGTCACGTACGATTCACATCTGGTGGGTACCCTGATGGCTACACGAAACGAAGCAGATTTACACCGGGAGGACCCCGTATGACAACCAAGTACACCGACGCGCCGCGCACGCGCGTCATGACACCGGCCGCGCTCAACAACGGCGTTCACGAAAACCATTCCATCGGACAGACCATGGCCATCGCACCCAAAAAGGGCCTGTTCGACGACATTTCCATTCCCCAGATCATCGCCGGCGCCGCAGCTGCCGCCACGAGCGTGGCGCTTGCTTCAAAGATCGGCATTGCCGGCTCGGTGATTGGCGCCGCCGTGAGCTCGGTCATCACCGTTGTGTCTTCGCAGGTCTACCGCCACTTTATCTCTGCCAGCGCCGAAGCCCTCAAAGGTACGCACGCCGACGTCGACTACCCCGCCGGCGCCTATGAGCCCGTTGAATTTAATGCCGAGGAGCACCTGGGCGGCGCCGCGACCACGCAGGAAATGCGCCAGGTTGCGGGACGCGCGACCACGGCACGCGTCGCCCCTAACAGCCTGCGCGCCAAAGCCGCGGCAGAGCGCAGCCAGACGCAAAAGAAGGTCATCATCTTCTCGATCGCCATCGCCATCGTCGCGGTCATCGCCTGCGCCGGCGCCATCCTTATCACCACCGCCGGTGAGGGTCTGGGCGAGCGCCCCGAGCCAATCCTTTCGTCGCGCACGACCGAGAGCGATGCAAATGGCAACACCCAGTCGCAAGATCAGCAGGCACAGGCGGACGGCACGCAAGACAGTTCTACCTCTACCGATTCGTCCTCGAACACCCAAAACCAATCGCAGGGCACCGATTCCTCTACGGCCAACAGTGGCACGCCGTCCGGCACGACCGACTCAAGCCAAACGACTGACGGTTCACAGCCGAGCACGGGCGGCCAGACAAGCGACACCACTTCAGGAACGGGCACAGCAGACAGCAGCAACACCAACAGCTCGAACAGCTCGAGCGGAACCGCGTCTGGCACGGCATCTGACAACTCGAGCCAAGGCACGGCATCGGGCAACTAAGCACATTTGCCTCTCATAGATAACCGACCTGTATAACGGGCGCGAATCGACAGCGGTTCGCGCCCGTTTGCCTTGGGTGCCGAGGTGGCACGTCCCGTGCGATGGTAAGATGCTTTGGTGTGTAAAGAGGAGATTTGCCATGAGCAAGACAATAGTTAGGCCCACGCTTTCGCTGGGCAACCACATCTATCTCTATCGCCTGCTGCGCGACGCGATTGGGTGCGGCAAGCAAACGTTTATGACGCAGGTCGAGGAGGCGCTCGCCGCCGGCGACATGACCGCTTATGACCTGGGCTTCGAGTCCACGCGCGAGCTGCTCGAGGAGCTCAACGACTGCATTAAGCTGACCGTCTTTAAGGGCGGCCGCCTGTATGCCACCGTCATCGCCAACGATGCCTGGGATGCCGCCCTTGCCAAGGGCGAGGACAAGCCCAAGGCTGCCAAGGGCGCCAAGCAGTCCTACAAAAAGAAGAAACGCGGCGAGAAGGACCTCAAGGCCGTGCGTCCCAAGCACGTTAAACGTCCCAAGCCAGAAACCATGGTTGAAGCCGCGCCGGAACCCGAGCCCGAGACAGAGATCGAAGTCGCTATTGAGGTAACGGCAGAAGCCGAAACCGAAATCGCCGCCACGACCGATCCCAAAGTCATATCCGAGCAGGAAGCCACTATGGAGCTCAATGAAGCGCCCAAGTCGACAACCAAAGAAGCTGCTGACCAACCCGAGACGCCTACGTTCCAAAACAGCGATGTCTTTGGCAACGAGGCCGAGGACGATCAGTCCGACGAGCCCGCAGATCAAGACGCTACCGAGTCGGCGCCGGAGCCCGAGACGCCGCAGCCCGCCATCTCGCTCACGGTCGTCTATGACCCCGAGAACGCCAACGCCGGCATCACCACCATGGCATCCACGCCGGTCGAGACAAAGCCGAGCATCGAGAACGAGAACGCAACGCAGGTTGAGATTGAAACTGCAGCTGCAGACGCGCCCGTCACCGTGAAGCCCGCAGATTCCACAATCAAGCCGGAAACGACGCCGGAGCCCGCACCCGTCATCGAATCCGTGCCCACCTCTGCTTGCGACCAAATTCCCGCACCGGCACCGGCTCCGGCACCCGCAGCGGCCCCAACCCCCGCACCTGCAGCGCCCGCCATCCCCGAGGACTTCCCCGTCGATTTCGCAACCGAGGTCTTCTGCCCCGGCCCGCTTCTGCACCAGTTGTCGACCTATCTCCCCTACGGCGCCGACACGCTCGGCATCATCGGCGAGTACTACTGGATCGCCCGCGAGCTCGGTACCATCGAGGCCGCGCGAAACCGTGCAAGCTTCCCCCTGCACTATACGCAGGCCGGCGAGCGCCACGAAGTCACCGTGCGCATTCGCCGCAACACCACCGGTGGCCTCGGATCCACCTGGGCCATCGATAAAGTCGAAGAACCCGAGCAGTAACGACAAACGGCTCAAATCCAAATCAGGATTTGAGCCGTTTTTATTTGTTGATGTTGCGTAACCAACAGCGAGCGGGCCGCAAGTGCCCCAGGTTGCCGTGAAAGAGGAGCGACGCGTACTTCGGTACGCGAGCGACGGCTTGAACGGCAAGATGGGGTGCTTGCGACCCGCGCAGCGTCGAGCAGTTACGCGGTTTGGAAAACCGCGTAACGATCTAGTCGCGCGTCAGCTTACGGTGGATACGATGCGGCTGGGCCGCGTCCTCGCCCAGGCGCTCGATGCGGTTGGCCTGATAGGCCTCGAAGTTGCCCTCGAACCAATACCAGTTGCCCGGGTTCTCGTCGGTGCCTTCCCACGCCAGAATGTGCGTGGCGACGCGGTCCAGGAACATACGGTCATGGCTAATGACCACCGAGCAGCCCGGGAACTCGAGCAGCGCCGCTTCGAGCGAGGACAGCGTCTCGACGTCGAGGTCGTTCGTAGGCTCGTCGAGGAGCAGCAGGTTGCCGCCCTGCTTGAGCGTGAGCGCCAGGTTCAGACGGTTGCGCTCGCCACCGGAAAGTACGCCAGCGCGCTTCTGCTGGTCCTGGCCCTTAAAGCCAAAGCTCGCCACATAAGCGCGGCTCGGAACCTCGGTCTCGCCGACCATCATGTGGTCCAGGCCGTCCGAGACGACCTCCCATAGGTTCTTATCGGGGTCGATGCCGGAGCGGTTCTGGTCGACATAGGAGATCTTGACGGTCTCGCCCACCTCAAGCTCGCCCGAAGTCAGCGGCTCCAGACCCACAATCGTCTTGAACAACGTGGTCTTACCGACACCGTTGGGGCCGATGACGCCCACGATGCCGTTGCGCGGCAGGGTGAACGAAAGGTCATCGATGAGCACGCGGCCATCGAACTCCTTGTGCAGATGATGGGCCTCGAGCACCTTGTTGCCCAAACGCGGGCCCACAGGGATGCGGATGTCGGTCCAGTCGAGCTTCTGGCTTGCGCGGGCCTCGGCCTCCATCTCCTCGTAGCGAGCCAGACGGGCCTTGTTCTTGGCCTGACGGGCCTTGGGCGAGCTGCGCACCCACTCGAGCTCGGCCTCCATGCGCTTGGCGAGCTTGGCGTCGCGGTTGCCCTGTGCCTCGATACGGGCGGCCTTGGTCTCCAGATACGTGGAGTAGTTGCCCTTGTAGGGATAAAGGTGACCGCGGTCGACCTCGCAGATCCACTCGGCAACGTTATCCAGGAAGTAGCGATCGTGTGTGACGGCAAGCACCGCGCCCTGGTAGTTGTGCAGGAAGTGCTCGAGCCACAGGATCGACTCGGCGTCCAGGTGGTTCGTGGGCTCGTCGAGCAGCAGCAGGTCGGGAGCCTCGAGCAGCAGCTTGCACAGGGCCACGCGGCGGCGCTCGCCGCCGGAAAGCACGTTGACCGGCATGTCGGAATCGGGCAGCTGCAGGGCGTCCATGGCCTGGCCGAGCTTGGAATCGATATCCCAGCCGTCGGCGGCGTCGATCTCGTCCTGGAGCTTTCCCATCTCAGCCATGAGGGCGTCCATGTCGCAGTCCGGGTCGCACATCTCCTCGCCGATCTTATTGAAGCGATCGACCTTGGCGATCATATCGCCAAACGCCATGCGCACGTTCTCGATAACGGTCTTGTCGTCGTCGAGCGGCGGCTCC
>DBEZQF010000144.1:0-1668 GCA_048254795.1 Collinsella sp.
CTCAACGCCATGACCTACCCCGACAAGACCATCTACCCCGTTGCCACCACCAACGAGCAGGATCTGTACAACCTGATGGACGTGTACCTGGACGCGGTGTTCAACCCGGCCATCTATACCAAGCCCACCATTTTTGAGCAGGAGGGCTGGCACTACGAACTGGACCTGCCGGAGGGCGACGGCGACAGCAGCGCCGCGAGCCTGCACGAGGGCACGCTGCGTTATAACGGCGTGGTGTTCAACGAGATGAAGGGCGCGCTGTCCGATCCCATGAGCGTGCTGGACGATGCCGTCAACGCCGCGCTCTATCCCGACACCGCCTATGCGCACGAGAGCGGCGGCGACCCGCGCGCGATTCCCGCGCTCACCTACGAGCAGTTCCTGGACACGCACGCGCGACACTACAATCCCTCCAACTCCTACATCACGCTCTACGGCGACCTGGACGTGGACCGCGCACTGGCCTTTTTGGACGAGCGCTATCTGTCGCAGCCGAGCGCCGCGAGCCGCCGCATGGACGCTGCCGTCGCCGCCGGCGAGGACCCGTCCACGCTGGCGCCCAATCCGCTGGGCGTGCAGGCGCCCGTGACCTGCGAGTACAAGCGCATCGAGATGGCCACCACGCCCGAGAACGCCCTGGTGGGCCTGGGCCTGGTGCTGGGCAGTGCGCTCGACCGCAAGCGCACGATCGCGGCGGACATCCTGTTTGAGGCACTGCTGGGCTCCAACGAGGCACCGGTCAAGAAGGCCATTCTGGCCGCCGGCCTGGGCGGCAACGTGGTGAGCTACACCGCGGCCGAGAGCCTGCAGCCCTACGAGCTCATCATGCTGCAGAACGCGCAGCCCGGCGTGGCGCGCGAGCTGCGTCGCGTGTTCCAGGACGCCTGCCTCGACCTGTGCGAGCACGGCGTTCCGCGCGAGCGTCTGGAAGCCATCATCAGCAGCAACGAGTACGATCTGCGCCAGCGCGACTACGGTATCGCCGACGGCGTGGCCATTGCGTGCGACGCGCTGAGCACCTGGCTCTACGATGACGACGCCGCGACGCTGGCGCTCAAGTACGGCCCGGTGTACGAGGAGCTGCGTGGCGAGCTGGACGGCAGCTACTTTGAGGACCTGCTGCGCGAGCTGGTGCTGCAAAACGACCACATGGCGCTGGTCGAGTTGGTACCGGTGGATGCCGCCGAGGGTTCGGAGGGTGCCGAGGCCGCCGAACTGGCAGCCAAGCGCGATGCCATGACCGATGCCGAGCTGGCCGACGTGGTCGAGCGCACGGCCGCGCTGCGCGCCGCGCAGGAGGCGGAAGACACACCCGAGGCCAAGGCCACGCTGCCGCGCCTGCGCGTGTCCGACATTGGCGAGGCGCGCCCCGAGCCGCCGCTGGTCGTGGACACGACTGCGCCTATCCCCTGTCTGCGCCACGGCATCCCCACCAACCGCCTGGCCTACGCCATGCAGTATTTCGATCTGAGCTGCGTTGCGTTTGAGGACCTGCCCTATGTGACGCTGCTCTGCCGCCTGCTCAAACAGCTGCCCACGAGCGAGCACTCGGCCGAGGAGCTCGACAACTTGCTCGCCGGCAAGCTGGGCTTTTTGAGCTTTACGACCGAGGTCATGACCCAGCCCGACGTGGACGGCGTGCGCCCCTACCTGCTGGTGAGCGCCGGC
>DBEZQF010000145.1:0-9109 GCA_048254795.1 Collinsella sp.
GAGGAGGAGCCCCTCAGCCCGCTGTCCGTCTACGGCCAGACCAAGGCCGCCGGCGACATCGCCGTGGCCGGGTGCTCGCGCCACTACATCATGCGCTCCAGCTGGGTCATCGGCGAGGGGCACAACTTCGTCAAGACCATGAAGGCGCTGTCCGACCGCGTCGCCGACCCCGAGGACGGGCTCGAGCAGGTCACGGTCGTTGACGACCAGCTGGGCCGCCTGACCTTCACGCGCGACATGGCCGAGGCCATCTTCCACGTGCTGGGGACGCACGCCCCCTACGGCACCTACGGCTGCACCGGCTCGGGCGCCGTGAGGAGCTGGGCCGACATCGCCCGCGCCGTCTTCGAGGCCGCCAACGGCAACGGGGACAGGGTCGTGCCGGTTTCGACCGCCGACTACTACGCCGGCGCCGCCGGCCCCGTCGCCCCGCGCCCGGTCCACTCCGCGCTCGACCTGTCCAGGCTCGAGTCGGTCGGGTTCCACATGCCCGACTGGGAGGAAGAGCTGGGGGAGTACCTCAAGACGCTCTAGCCGCTATTAACTTTTCGAGAGCAAAAGCCGCCGCTTGTTAACGGCGGCTTTTCTTGTTGGTGGCTATCTACGCAGTGGTGCCAATAGTATTTTGCGGAAGATCTACCTCTCGCTTGGCGTGGTGGCGGACCTGCCAGGCTGGTCGTCGTAGGCGTATTTGCTGTACACGTTGACCTCCCACTGCTTTTTTTCGACCTTTGCCACGGAATCGAGGATGAATCCGGTTGCAAGGCTCAGGCCGCACAGGAACATAAACGACGCGGCGAGCATGGCGGTGGGGAAGCGAGGAACGAGGCCGGTCTGGAAATACTCGACAACGATGGGCGTGCCCAGGGCGAGGCCGATCACCGCAAACAGAAGCGCAACCAGGCTGAAGAACTTCAGCGGGCGGTAGTCCTTGAACAGCGTGCCGATCATCGCGACGACTTTAATGCCGTCGCTCACGGTATTGAGCTTGGACTCGGAGCCTTCCGGACGGTCGCGGTACTCGATGGGCACATCTTTGATGCGCCAGCGGTGGTCGACAGCGTGAATCGAGAGCTCGGTTTCGATTTGAAAGCCCTCGGAAAGCACAGGGAAGGTTTTAACGAACGGGCGACTCATGGCGCGGTAGCCGGTCATGACGTCATCGAAGCTGTAGCCATAGATCCACTTGATCATGGCACGTACCAGGTTGTTGCCAAAGCCGTGGAAGGCACGTTTGTTCTCCTCGGCATAGGTGCCGTTGGAAAGACGGTCGCCCACGGTCATGTCGGCCGTGCCGTTGAGGATGGGCTCGCAGAGGGCTTTGGCCGCCTCGGCGGGGTAGGTGTCATCGCCGTCGACCATCAGGTAACAATCGGCATCGATGTCGCGAAACATCTGACGGCACACGTTGCCCTTTCCCTGACGCGGCTCAAAACGCACCGTGGCGCCGTGCTCGGTGGCGATGCGTGAGGTATCGTCCGACGAGTTATTGTCATAGACATAGACCGTCGCCTGCGGAAGCTCGCGGTGAAAGTCGTCGATGACCTTACCAATCGTGAGCGCTTCGTTGTAGCAGGGGATGATGACGGCGATGGATTCAGAATTCACTCAATGCTCCTTATACGTTCAATCCTTGAAAGTATAGCCGTTTGGGCTTGGCATCCTAAGATGTGGGTTAGTTCTCCAGTTTTGTTGCGCGAATCGTTTGCATGGCCGTCGGGTCTATACTGTTCGTTTGTCAACGATTACGAGTAAAGGAGTTGCATCCGTGTCGGATCAGACAAAGCAACAAGAAACTCGCAGTCTGCCTGCGACGTTTGCTAAGAACGAATTTGAGAAGGACGCGTTTATCCTTCGTCAGCTGGTTACCAAGGATTTTAAGATCAAGTATCGCCGTAGCGTTCTGGGCGTCGCATGGTCGGTGCTCAACCCGCTGCTGATGATGATCGTCATGGCCATCGTGTTCTCGACGATTTTCGCCCAGGGCCGCAATGGCTCAATTACGCCCGAGATGTACCCGCTGTACTTGATCGTGGGTAACGTCACCTTTGCCGTCATGTCCGAGTCTACGAACCAGGCCCTGACGTCGATCGTGGGTGCTGCCCCGCTGCTCAAGAAGGTTAAGGTGCACCGCTGGGTCTTCCCAGTACAGAAGGTGCTCTTCTCGCTGGTTAACTTTGCCTTCTCGCTGGTCGCCGTTGCCATCGTTATGCTGTGGTTCCACGTTATGCCTTCTTGGCACCTGATTCTGCTGCCGGTCTGCCTACTGCTGCTTATGTGCTTCTGCATGGGCCTGGGCATGATGCTCTCCGCCCTCACGGTCTTCTTCCGCGATGTCATGCATCTGTGGAGCGTCGTCATTACGGCGTGGACTTACATTACGCCTATTTTCTGGACGACCGACTTCGTTGCGCAAATGCCGCATCTCGTGCGCATTCTGGTCTATGCGAACCCCATGTATAACTACCTGCAGTTTATGCGCGATATCTTCCTGTTCCAGACTACGCCCTCGCTTATGACGTTTGGTATGTGCGTTGCTTGGGCGGTTCTTGCGCTTGTTATTGGCTATACCGTGTTCCATAAGTCCGAGCGCAAGTTCATCCTCTACATCTAAGGAGTGCTGTGATGACTGAATCTGTTGTTGATTACAGCGAGCAGCCTCTGGCTGTCGAGGTCGACGACGTCACCATGATCTTTAACATGGCGTCCGAGTCGCTGACCAACCTCAAGGAGTACTTCATCAAGCTTGCCAAGCACGAGTTGTTCTTTGAGGAGTTTAGGGCGCTCAAGCATATCTCGTTTGATATTCATCGTGGCGAGGTCGTGGGTCTGGTTGGCACCAATGGTTCCGGTAAGTCTACGATGCTCAAGATTATCGCCGGTGTGCTTGAGCCTAGCGAGGGCAGCGTTAAGGTGCACGGTAACATTGCGCCGCTGATTGAGCTTGGTGCCGGCTTTGACCCCGAGCTGACCGCCCGCGAGAACATCTATCTGAACGGCGCCCTGCTCGGCTATACCAAGGAGTTCATCGACGCCAACTTTGACGGCATTATTGAGTTCGCTGAGCTTCAGAACTTTGTCGATATGCCGCTTAAGAACTTCTCCTCGGGCATGGTGGCGCGTATCGCCTTTGCAATCGCGACGATTACCGAGCCCGATATTCTGATCGTTGACGAGACGCTGTCCGTCGGTGATGTGTTCTTCCAGCAGAAGTGCGAGGCCCGCATCCAGCACTTTATCCAGAGCGGCGACGTGACGGTTCTGTTCGTTTCGCACTCCATGGAGCAGGTTGAGCGCATCTGCCAGCGTGCCGTTTGGATTGAGAAGGGTGACCTTCGCATGGACGGCCCGGTCAGTGAGGTCTGCAAGGCGTATCGCGAGCAGTTCAACTAGGTTATAATTACTTGAGCTTGGCCGAATTGTTTGGCTGGGCGTGCGGTTATTTGCTCCATTAGCTCAGTTGGATAGAGCAGGGGACTTCTAATCCCAAGGTCGACGGTTCGAATCCGCCATGGAGCACCATCGTTTATTAAGCCCGGACCGCTTGGTGGTCTGGGCTTTTTTCATCTTGTGTGTTGCTGGAGCCGAGCGCGAGCAAGCCGCTGCTGTTTGTTGGGGTTGGCATTTTACTTTTCGAGATGCTCTTTCAGCAGCTCCAACGCGTGGGCGTAGCCTTGGAGGCCCTCTCCGGTGATGGTGGCGAAGCAGGCCAGACGGGCGTAGCTCACCTGGCGGAAGTCTTCGCGGGTCTCGACTGCGCTAATGTGGACCTCCACAGCCGGGATGGCGACGGCTTTGAGCGCGTCCAGGATGGCCACGCTTGTGTGCGTGTAGGCGGCCGGGTTGATGACGATGCCGTCGACCTTTCCGTAAGCCTCCTGGATCTTGTCGACGATGCTGCCCTCGTGGTTAGACTGGAAGACCTCGACCTCGTCGAAGCCCTGTGCGGCACCCGCTTCCTGGCAGATCTGCACTAAGCGATCGTAGTTGTCGCTGCCGTAGATGCCTGGCTCGCGAATGCCGAGCATGTTGAGGTTGGGGCCGTTAATGACGAGTGCTTTCATGGTTGCTTCCTTTGCAGTTGAAAAACCACCACAAAGGTGCCTGCCCCCTTTGTGGTGGTTTTGGTTAGAGAGCGGGTGGGAGGGTGTCGAGGAGGGCATGGGCGGTGTTGGCGGCGCAGTCGCGTGAGTCGATGATGTAGTCGGCCCAGGCGCGGTAGCGCGGCATACGCTGCTCGGCCAGCTTGTCGATGCCGTCGCGCGCGGTGATGGGGCGGCTTTTGTGGGCGAGCTCGTCGAGCTTGCGGTTGAGCATCACGATCTGGCTGTTTTGGTGCAGCAGAGGGTAGTTCTCGTCGCGCGTAACCACGCCGCCGCCGGTGGAGAGCACCAAGCCGCTGCGCTTGGAGATGTCGGCCAGCGCTGCCGTCTCCTGCTCGCGGAAGGCCGCCTCGCCGCACTTGATGATAAAGTCGGCGCAGGGCATGCCCAGGCGCTCCTCGAGGGCGCGATCGAGATCGATGTGCTCGCGGCCCGTGAGCTGGGCGATCTGCTCGCCCACGCGGGTCTTGCCCGAGCCCGGCATGCCGATCAGCGCGATGTTCTGTTCGCGGCGTGACAGGCGCTCCGTTACGTCCAGGATCCTCTCGCGCGGGGTGGCTTTGCCGGTATAGCGCTCGACAGCTTGTGCCGCCTGGGCAACAAGCATAAGCAGGCCGCCGATGCAGGGGAGGCCGCGGCGCTCGGCCTCGAGCATCAGGCCCGTGCGGGCGGGGTTGTAGACAATGTCGATGACGCCCTCGAGCGCATCGAGGCCTTCGAGCGTGCAAGGCGCGTCGGGGCAATGGGGGAACATGCCGGCGGGCGTGCAGTTGACGAGTAGGGAGGCGTCGGACTGCTGCGCGATATTGTCGTAGTTGACCTCGCTCGTGCGACCCACGGGTACGACGATGGCGCCCATGTCTCCCAGCACCATACTTGCCGTGGTGCCGGCGCCGCCGGTGGCACCGAGCACGAGGGCCTTCTTGCCGGCAACCTCAACGCCCAACTCCTCGGCCAGGCACTGGAAACCGAAGTAGTCAGTATTATCGCCGTGCAGGCGGCCGTCGGGCAGGCGCGTGATGGTGTTGACGTTGCCCATGCGCTCGGCGAGCGGGCTCAGCTCGTCCAGGTATTCCATGACGGCGCGCTTGTAGGGGATGGTCACGTTGGTGCCCTCCCATTCGTCGCCCGTCATAAAAGCCTCAAGATCCTCGGGCTCGCGTTCAAAACGCACGTATTCAAGCCCAGCGAGCTCTTTGTAGATGGTCGGGGTATAGCTGTGGCCCAGCACGCGGCCCAGCACGCCGTAGGGGCGGGTTGCGGCGGTATCGGTCATCTAGAGCACCTCCGTGTAGCTGCCAAAGTAGGTGAAGCTCTCGCACACGTCGTCGATGGAATCGAGCAGGTCGTCGAGGGCCTTGCTGCCAAAGGGGCAGTCCAGATCAAAGTAGAACATAAACTCAAAGTCGCGGCCGGGGATGGGGCGGCTCTCGAGCTTGATGAGGTTGATGTTGAGTGCGTAGAAGCGCTCGAGCACGCGATAGAGGGCGCCCGGCTCGTTGGCCGTGGTGATCATGAGCGAGGTGCGATTAGCGCCGGGGTAGACGCGCGGCTCGCGGCCGATGACGACAAAGCGCGTGTAGTTGTTGTCCGAGTCTTGGATATTGGGCTCCAGCACCTCGAGGCCATACAGCGTGGCACAGCTGAGCGAGGCGATGGCGGCGACGTCGGTGCGCTCGGAGTTGGCGACCATCTCGGCCGACATGGCCGTGTTTGGGTACTTGGTGGCGTGCAGGTCGTGGGACTCGATAAAGCCGGCACACTGGGCAATGGCTTGGCCGTGGCTGTAGACCTCGCGCACGTCGGCGAGCTTGGTGCCGGGCTTGACGAGCAAGTTGTGGTCGATCTTGAGGCGAAGCGAGCGCACGATGTGGAAGTCGAACTGGGCGAGCAGGTCGTAGACGGCGTTGACCGAGCCGGCGGTGGAGTTCTCGATGGGCAGCACGCCAAACTCGCAGAAGCCGTCGCGCACAGCGCGCATAACGCCTTCGAAGGTCTCGAAAAACGCGATGTCGGGCACGTCGAAGAGTTTGCACGCGGCGATCTGGCTATAGGCACCCTCCACGCCCTGGCAGGCAACGGTGGCCGTTTGAGGGAAGGCCGTGTCGGAGACTGCAGCCGTGGCGTGGGCCTTTTGCGAGACGGTGATGCCCTTGAGCTCGTTGATGTAGCGCTGCTGCTCGGCCTTGCTCATGCTCATGAGGAGACGGAACAGGGTGATGGTCTGCGCCTCGTAGCGCTCGGGCGCGCGGCTGGCGAGGTTGTTGAGCTTGGAGCGCTCACGGGCGGGGTCGAAGACGGCCTTGCCCATCTCGATTTTTGACTTGGCTACCTCGGTGGCAATGTCCATGCGCTCGACAAAGCTGTTGAGGAGCGTGGTGTCGATGCCATCGATGGCCTGGCGGATGTCAGCAAGGTCCATGGAGGCCCCTTTCACGTAACGGCTGAGTTGGCAGGCAACCCAGGTGAGTCGGGTTAGAGCTGGGCGGCGTCCTCGAGGAGAGCGTCCCAGATGGCGAGGGCGGCGGCTGCTTCGGCTACGGGGACGGCTCGGGGGACGATGCAGGGATCGTGGCGGCCGTGGATCGAGAGCTCGGCATTTTCCATGGCGTCCATGTCTACGGTCTGCTGCTCGCGGCCAATGGAGGGCGTCGGCTTCACGGCCATACGCCACATGACGGGTGCGCCGGTGGAGATGCCGCCCAGAATGCCGCCGGCGTTATTGGACTCGACTGCAATGTCGCCGGTCTCTGCATCAACGCGGTATGGGTCGTTGTTCTCGCTGCCGCGCATGGCGGCCACGGCAAAGCCCATGCCAAACTCCACGCCCTTCACGGCGGGAATGCCAAACGCAATCTGCGAGATGCGGTTCTCGATGCCATCGAACATGGGGTCACCGATGCCCGCGGGAAGCCCGTAGATGCCGCACTCCACAATGCCGCCGATGCTGTCGAGTTCATCGCGCGCGGCCAGAATTTCCTCGCGCATGCGACCGGCAGCGGCGGCGTCGATGCAGGGCAGGTCGTTCGTAAGGATCGCCTTGCGGTCGGCCTCGCGATAGACCATGTCGTCCATGGGCAGGTCGGAGATGCCGCCGATCTGCGCGACGTGCGCCATGACCTGAATGCCGCGGGCTTCGAGTGCCTGCAGCGCGATGCCGCCCGCGATGCACAAGGGTGCCGTTAGGCGGCCGGAGAAATGCCCGCCACCAGCGACATCGTGCATGTTGTGATACTTTACGCGCGCAGGGAAGTCCGCATGTCCCGGACGGGGCTTGCGGCGCAGCTCGGAGTAATCCTTGGAGCGCGTGTTGGTGTTCTCAATAATCGCTGCGATGGGTGCGCCGGTGGTGTGTCCATCGACCACACCGGCGATGATATGCGCGGCGTCGGCCTCGCGACGTTTGGTCGCGGTCTCGTCGCGACCGGGGGCGCGACGGTCAAGGAAGGCCTGCAGCTGCTCCTGGTCCACGGCGATACCTGCCGGAATGCCATCGAGCGAGCAGCCGATAGCGGGGGAGTGCGACTGGCCGAAGATGCTTAAGTGCAAGACGTTGCCAAAGGTCGAGGACATGCTATTCCTCCTCGAGCGTGACCTTGCCGCCCAGTAGGCGGTAGTGGTCGAAGAAATCGGGATAGGACTTGTTGACGGCCTCGGCGCCGTGGATCACGACCTCGCCGGTGGCGCGGCTCGCGGCGATGGCGGCCATCATGGCGATGCGGTGGTCGTTGTGCGAATCGACCTCGCCGCCAGTAAAGGCGTCGACACCCTTGATGATGAGGTCGTCACCGGCAATGCGTACCTGTGCGCCCAGTGCGGTGAGCTCGCGGGTGGTAGTGGCCAGACGGTCGGATTCCTTGATGCGCAGGCGGGCGCAATCGCGGATGAACGTGCGGCCTTGCGCCAGCGATGCCACGGCCGAGATAACGGGCACCAGGTCGGGGATGTCGTGGGCACTCATCTCAAAGCCGGCGAGCTTGTCGGACTGCACGGTGGCGGCGTTGGTGGAGCGCACGATGCGGGCGCCAAAGCGCGAAAGCGCGGCAAGCACGTTGCGGTCGCCCTGGGCCGAGCTCAGGGACACACCCTCGACGGTGATGGGATCGGAGCCGATGGCGCCGGCGCACAGCCAAAAGGCAGCGTTGGACCAGTCACCCTCGACGGCCACGTTACCGGGCGTGCGGTACGAGCCGCTGCTTACGCGGAAGTTCGTGACCTCGGGCTGGCCGTCTTTGGACGGAATACGTTCGACGTTGACCTCGACGCCAAAGGCCTTCATGGCCTGGATCGTCAGGTTGATGTAGGGGCGGCTCTCGATGAGGCCCGTTACCTGCACGCAGGAGGGCTGGGCGAGCAACGGGGCTGCCAGCAGCAGGCCGGAGATATACTGCGAGCTTACGTTGCCCGGCAGCACAAAGGTGCCCGGGCGCATGCGTCCGCTCGTCTTGAGCGGAAAACCGCCCAGACCCTGTAGGTCGCAGCCGGCGGCGATGATCTCGTCCGAGAGCGGCGAGAGCGGGCGGGCGCCCAGGCGGCCCTGGCCCACGAAGGTGGCATCCGCACCCAGCGCGCAGGCGACGGGCAGCATAAAGCGCAGCGTGGAGCCGCTTTCGCCGCAGTCAAGCGTGCCGCCGGCAAGGGCCTTGAGCAGGCCAAACTCAACACTCTTCATGGTAGGGTGGACCTGGAAGCCGTCCTCGACGGTCTCGATGCGGGCGCCGAGTGCCGTAAGGCAACGCACCGTGGCCTCGATGTCGGCGCAGGTGGTGTTGCAGGTGACGTGTGTCTCGCCGTTGGCAAGCGCAGCGCAGATGATCAGGCGATGTGCCATCGACTTGGACGCGATGGCGGGAACGGTGCCCTTGAGCGGGGACGGGGTGATGCGGGCTAGCATGCGGATGCGTCTCCCTTCTGGCCGAGGCCCTCGGCAATGAGTTCGTGGAAAGTGGAAAGCGGCGTGCGGTCGATGCTGCAGCGGCCAATGCCGTGCGGAATCACCAGGTCGA
>DBEZQF010000146.1:0-16685 GCA_048254795.1 Collinsella sp.
TTTAAAACGTTTTAACGTAAATTTGATTTTCAATTTCGAGCATTCTCGTGAAATTCAAGTCAAAAAAAAGGTATATTAGGCGAGTGGTTAGTTTGTGGGCCTCAACGGCGGGCGCTGTAGCTCGCGGGGGCCTTACGAAAGGAGACACAATGGCAGTAAAGGTTGCTATTAACGGCTTCGGTCGCATCGGTCGTCTGGCTTTCCGTCAGATGTTCGGTCATGAGGGCTCCGAGATCGTCGCTATCAACGACCTCACCTCTCCCGATATGCTCGCTTACCTGCTGAAGTACGACTCCACGCAGGGCAACTACGCTCGCGATCACGAGGTCGTTGCTGGCGAGGATTCCATCACCGTTGACGGCAAGGAGATCAAGATCTACAAGGAGGCCGACGCCAACAACCTGCCTTGGGGCGACCTTGACGTCGACGTCGTTCTCGAGTGCACCGGCTTCTACACCAGCAAGGCTAAGGCTCAGGCCCACATCAACGCTGGCGCCAAGAAGGTCGTCATCTCCGCTCCGTCCGGCAGCGATCTGCCCACCATCGTGTACAACGTCAACCATGAGACGCTGACCGCTGAGGACAACATCATCTCCGCTGCTTCCTGCACCACCAACTGCCTTGCCCCGATGGCCAAGGGTCTCAACGACTTCGCTCCCATCGTGTCCGGCATCATGACCACCATCCACGCCTTCACCGGCGACCAGATGCCGCTCGACGGCCCGCAGCGCAAGGGCAACTTCCGTCGCTCCCGCGCCTGCTCCGAGAACATCGTCCCGAACACCACGGGCGCTGCCAAGGCCATCGGCCTGGTTCTCCCCGAGCTCAACGGCAAGCTCATCGGTGCCGCCCAGCGCGTCCCGACGCCGACCGGCTCGCTGACCAACCTCTACGCCGTCGTTGACAAGAAGGTCACCGTCGACGAGGTCAACGCTGCCATGAAGGCCTACGCCGAGACCATCCCCGATACCTTCGCCTACAACGAGGACCAGATCGTCTCCCGCGACATCGTCGGCGAGACCCACGGCTCCATCTTCGACGCCACGCAGACCATGTGCTCTGACCTCGGCAACGGCCAGACCCTCGTTCAGGTCACCTCTTGGTACGACAACGAGAACTCCTACACCTCTCAGATGGTCCGCACCATCAAGTACTTCGAGAAGTTCGTTGCTTAATTTAGCTTTTAGCGAATAGCTCGTTGAGCGTCTAAAGAAGGGCGCGGCCTTATAGGGCTTACACCCTAGGGTCGCGTCCTTTTTATAAGAAATCGTCTGCCGTAATGGAAGGCAGACACGTACGAAAGGTAGAAGCAAACATGGCCTTTACCAAGAAGACCGTCCGCGACATCGATGTCGACGGCAAGCGCGTTCTCGTCCGCGTTGACTTCAACGTGCCTATCAAGGATGGCGTCGTTGGCGACACCACCCGTATTAAGGCTGCCCTGCCCACCATCAACTACCTCGTTGAGCACAACGCTCGCGTCATCCTCATGAGCCACCTCGGCCGTCCTGAGGGCACTGGCTTCCAGCCCGAGCTTTCCCTCGAGCCTGTCGCCAAGAAGCTCGCTGAGCTCTCTGGCCTTGACGTTGCTTTTGTTGCCGACACGTATGGCGAGAAGGCTGCTGAGGCTGTCGCCGCCGTCGAGCCGGGTAAGGTCCTCGTTCTCGAGAACGTCCGTTTCGACAAGCGTGAGAAGAAGAACGACCCCGAGATCGCCAAGAAGCTCGCTTCCTATGGTGACGTCTTCGTTCTCGATGCCTTCGGCACCGCTCACCGTGCCCAGGGTTCCGTCGTGGGCCCCGCCGCTTACCTGCCCGCAGTCGCCGGCTTCCTGCTTGAGAAGGAGGTCGACACGCTGACCGGTATCTTCGCCGAGCCCGAGCGCCCCTTCGTCGCTATCGTCGGCGGTTCCAAGGTTTCCTCCAAGATCGGCGTTCTCGATCACCTTATCGACTCCGCTGACACCCTGATTATCGGTGGCGGCATGGCCTACACCTTCTTCCTGGCTCAGGGCCTTTCCGTCGGTCAGTCCCTCAAGGAAGAGGACTGGGTCGAGCGCGCCGGCGAGATGCTCAAGAAGGCCGAGGAGAAGGGCGTCAAGATCCTGCTCCCCATCGACAACCGCGTTGCCGATCACTTTGGCGAGGACGCTGTTCCCGAGGTTGTCGCTTCCGACGCTATCCCCGACGATCGTGAGGGTATGGACATCGGTCCTAAGACCGAGGAGCTCTACGCCGAGGCCGTCAAGGGCGCCAAGACTGTGTTCTGGAATGGCCCCATGGGCGTCTTCGAGTTCGACAACTTCGCTCACGGCACCCAGGCTATCGCCGAGGCTGTCGCCGAGGCCGACTGCACCTCGATCATCGGCGGTGGCGACTCTGTCGCGGCTGTCAACAAGTTCAACCTGGCCGACAAGATGAGCTGGATCTCCACCGGTGGTGGCGCTTCCATGGAGCTCGTCGAGGGTAAGGCCCTGCCCGGAGTGGAGGCGCTTCTCGATGCCTAATCGCACCCTTCTCATCGCTGGTAACTGGAAGATGAACAACGACGTCGCCGAGGCCGCCAAACTCGCCGACGAGCTGGCTCAGGCTCTGCCCGAGGTTCCGGCTGGCGTCGAGGTGCTCGTCTGCCCTCCGACCATCGACATCACCACGGTTCATGACCGCATTCAGGCTGCCCCCATCGCCCTCGGTGCACAGAACGTGTACTGGGAGGCCAAGGGTGCCTTCACCGGTGAGTCCTCTTGCGACATGCTCAAGTCCGCTGGCTGCACCTACTGCATCATTGGCCACTCCGAGCGTCGTGACTACTTCCACGAGACCGACGAGGACCAGAACAAGAAGGCCAAGGCTCTCGTTGCCGCCGGTCTTGTTCCCGTCTTCTGCTGCGGCGAGTCCCTCGAGGTCCGCGAGGCTGGCACCTATGTCGAGCACGTCGTGAACCAGGTCAAGGCTGGCCTTGCTGGCCTTGAGATCACCTGCCCCAAGCAGGTCGTCGTCGCCTACGAGCCCATCTGGGCCATTGGCACCGGCAAGACCGCTACCGCCGAGGACGCTCAGGAGGTCTGCGGCGCTATCCGTGAGACCCTCAAGGAGATGTTCGGCGAGGAGCTCGCTAACGGCATCCGCGTTCTCTATGGTGGCTCTGCCAAGCCTGGCAACATCGCTGAGCTCGTCGCCAAGCCCGACGTTGACGGCGCCCTCGTGGGCGGCGCTTCGCTCAAGGCTGCCGACTTCGCCTCTATGGTCGTCAAGGCAGGCGAGTAGGACATATGGCACAGCGTCATCTTCCTGCACTCCTGATTATCATGGATGGCTGCGGCCTTGCTCCAGCCGATGGTGAGAACGCCGTCGCCGCTGCCAAGACGCCCTTCCTTGATAGCCTGTACGAGAAGTACCCCCACACCACGCTCGGCGCTTCGGGCGAGGACGTGGGCCTTCCCGACGGCCAGATGGGCAACTCCGAGGTAGGCCACCTCAATATCGGTGCCGGCCGCATCGTGTTCCAGGAGCTTTCGCGCATCAACAATGCCATCAAGGACGGCTCCATCGCCAAGAACGAGGTTTTCGTCAAGGCTATGGACGATGTCAAGGCTGACGGCAAGACTCTCCACCTCATGGGCCTTATGAGCCCTGGCGGTGTCCATTCTCACATGAACCACGTCGAGGCTCTGGTCAAGATGGCTGCCGAGCACGGTGTCAAGACCGTTCGCGTCCACGCCTTCATGGATGGCCGCGACGTTGACCCGCAATCCGGTGCCGGCTACATGAGCGAGTTCTGCGCCTTCCTGGCGAAGATCTCCGAGGAGACCGGTTGCGACGCTCGCGTCGCCACCGTTTCTGGCCGCTATTGGGCCATGGACCGCGACAACCGTTGGGAGCGCATCCAGCGTGCCTACGACGTCATGGTCAATGCGTCCGATGCCGATGTCGACCCCGTTGCCGGCATCAAGGCCTACTACGAGAAGGACCCGCGCGGCGACGAGTTCGTCGAGCCCTTCGCTGCCCACAACGAGGGCATCTACGAGGGCGACGCGGCCATCTTCTTCAACTTCCGTCCCGACCGCGCCCGTCAGATGACCCGCGTGTTCACGGACAAGGAGTTCGACGGCTTTGAGCGCAAGCAGATCAAGCTTTCGCACTTTGTGACGATGACCGAGTACGATCCGACGTTTGATGTCGAGGTCGCCTTCCCCAAGACGTTCCCCGAGAACGTCCTGGCCGACGTTATCGCCGCCAATGGCCTGAAGCAGCTGCACACCGCCGAGACCGAGAAGTACGCCCACGTGACGTTCTTCCTCAACGGCGGCATCGAGGAGCCCAAGGAGGGCGAGGAGCGCGTGCTCGTCGCTTCCCCCAAGGTCGCTACCTACGATCTGCAGCCTGAGATGAGCGCTCCCGAGGTTACCGAGAAGCTCGTCGCTGCCATCAACGAGGATCGCGCTGATTTCTACATCGTGAACTTCGCAAACTGCGACATGGTTGGTCACACCGGTGTCTTCGACGCCGCCGTTAAGGCCGTCGAGGCTGTTGACGATGCCCTGTCCAAGGTTGTCCCGGCGATTCTCGCCAAGGGCGGTTTTGCGCTGATTACCGCCGACCACGGCAACGCCGATCACATGTTTGACGTTGCTTCTGACGGTTCCAAGCATCCGTTTACGGCTCACACCACCAACCGTGTACCGTTCATCATCGTTGATGAGAAGGCACAGCTCACCGGTATCGAGGACGGTCGTCTTTCCGATATCGCTCCGACCATGCTCACCATGGCTGGTATTGAGCCTTCCGCCGAGATGACGGGTCGCGTGCTCGCCACCGAGGCCTAAGAGAAAACAAATAACGTTTTCTAGTAAGGGGGTTGTCCACAATCGGACAACCCCCTTTTTCTGCCATTTGGGGACGGGGTAGAAATGGTAGAAATATTTTTCCTCTAAAGCTTGACTTCCCGTTTGCCTGTGATGGTTTGCCGCTGACAAGTTTTCTTTCGTTGCCAACCTTGTATTAATGCCTATCTGGGTAGAGTTTGACGCAAACATGCATGCGGATTGTGAGGTCCAGCAATGACAAGGCAGGCCAGAGTAAAGTCCCCCTACGGCTATTACCATGTGATGATGAGAGGCTGTGGCAAGCAGTACCTATTCGAAGAGGATTATCAACGCAGGTTTTTCATGTCCGTAGCGGGTGAAGCATGCACGCAGTACAAGGCTTCGTTATGCGCCTGGTGCCTCATGGACAACCATGTGCATATGCTGCTTTCTGATCGCGAGGACCATATGTGGGAGGTCGTCCATTACATAGGAACCCTCTATGGTCAGTTTTTCAACAGGGTGACCGGACGCTGCGGCCCCGTATTTCAGGATCGCTATAAAAGTAAGCCTATTGAGTCTAATGACTATTTTATGCAGGCAATTCGCTACATTCACGATAATCCGATTGAGCTTGGTTGCCGCCCGGAGGCCTACCAATGGAGCAGCTATCAAGCCTACCTTGGTGAAGGCGGCCACCTGGATCGGAGCATCCTATTTAGTCTAATCGGCGGACGGGGAAATTTTGAATCCTTTAGCAAATCGGGCCGCAAGGATACCTATGTATTGAATTCTGGCCGTTCGATGACGGTATTTGAGCAGGAGCGCAAGGCTAGGGGAGTCCTAGACGGCATGGATCCCCATGATGTTATGGGGCTTCCCGGTCCATTTGAACGTGCCGAAGCTGTTCGCAGGCTGTATGAGGCTGGCTTTAGTGAACGACAGATTGGCCGTCTTACGGGGCTTGGATGCTATGTCGTTCGAAATGCCCTCAAATCACTTTAATAGATGAAAATCAAGAGCTATTTCTGCCATTTCTACCCCGTCCCCGAGTGGCGGGTAGGGGAGAGCGGGGGTTGTGGTACAGTACTGGAGTTTGAATTGTTCTATTAATGAGCTTATCTATGGGTCCGTTCCAGATTTTTCTGTTTGTCGTTTGGGCTGTCTCTGCCGTGGCGCTGACGATTCTCGTCCTGATGCATTCCGGTAAGGGCACCGGCGTTTCGGATATGATCGCTAGCTCGCTGTATAACTCCAGCTCTGCCACGGGCGTCATGGAGCAGAACCTCGATCGCCTGACGGTAATTATGGCCGTCGTTTTTGCCGTGTGCGTCGTCCTGTGCATGTTCTTCTTCCCGCAGGGCATCGTCGGCTTCTAAGCACGAGCCGCATAAAATAATTGAAAAGGGTTCCGCAAGTGCGGGACCCTTTTTGTTTACAAATTTGTAACAGAGTCAAAATATCCCCACATACTTCGCCCAACTAAAGAAATTCTTGACCGTTGACCGGAATTAGCCCCAAATCGTGCATAAAATGCGCTACTGTATTGCGAAACGTTGGTCCGTTGTGCATAACCAGCCATAGCGACGGGCGACGTTTTTATGGTTCGGATCGGATTGTCTCGACATGTGTCCGACTGAACATTTCTTTGTCCTATCTCATAAGGAGGATGGCATGGCTGATTCTATGTTCCACCAGCCCGTTATGGGTCGTCGCGCCTTCGTTGGCGGTACCCTTGCTGCGAGCTCCATGGCTTTTCTTGCCGCATGCGGCAAGAAGGGTGGCGACGCTTCCGGTTCTGAGTCCGGTTCGACGCTGAACTTCTACATCAACAACCCGGTCTGCATCGACCCCTACAACGTCCAGGAGGACCAGGGCACTCAGGTCGAGTATCAGCTCTTTGACGCTCTGACCTCTTACGACGCCGAGAAGGGCGAGATCGTTCCGCTGGCTTGCGAGTCCTTTGAGTCCAATGACGACGCCACCGAGTTTACCTTCAAGATCAAGAAGGCCAAGTTCCACAACGGTGACGACGTTACCTCCAAGTCCTTCAAGCTCGGTTGGGAGCGTCTGGTCAACACCAAGTCGGCCATCGCTACCGAGTACGGCCCTTCCGAGGTCTCCTATCACCTTTCCATGGTCGAGGGTTATGACGACCTGCTTGCCGGTAACGCTACCGAGCTCAGCGGTGTTACGTGCCCCGACGATGAGACCCTCGTCGTCAAGCTGTCTTCCGCTTACGCTGACTTCCCCTTCGTCGCCTCTCATCCGGCTCTGGCCCCGGTTCCCGAGTGCGCCGAGTCCGATGTCAAGAGCTTCTATCTTGCCCCGGTCGGTAACGGCCCGTTCATGATGGACGGCAAGTGGGAGGATGGCCAGGAGATCAACGTCAAGAAGTTCGACGATTACTATGGCGACAAGGCCAAGATCGATGGCATCCACTTCCAGGTCATCAAGGACATGGAGACCGCTTACAAGGAGTTCCAGGCCGGTAACCTCGATGTCTGCGACGTTCCCGTCGCTCAGATCGATGCCGCCAAGAAGGATCGCGGCGTGTCCAAGGACGGCTACACCATGGGTGACGGCGAGCGCATGCTGCTCGGCGCCGAGCCTTCCACGTACTATCTGACCTGCAACACCACGGCCGAGCCGTTCAACAACGCCGACCTGCGTAGGGGCATCTCCCTGGCCATTAACCGTGAGGCCATCTGCAAGACCATCTTCAAGGGTACCCGTACCCCTGCCGACGGCATTGTTCCTCCGGGCATCGATGGCTACAAGGAGGGCGCATGGGAGTTCTGCGCCTACGATGTCGACAAGGCTAACGAGTACCTCGACAAGGTTGCTCCCGCTGGCGCTAACGGCGATCGTGGCATTAGCGTGACCCTGTCCTACAACCAGGACGGCGGTCACAAGGAGATCATGGAGTCCATCATCGGTGACCTCGCCAAGGTTGGCGTTACCGCTGTCTCCGATACCCCTGAGTGGTCTGCCCTGATCGAGCAGTATCAGAACTTTAACTATCAGTTCGGTCGTCTGGGTTGGATTGCCGACTACCCGATCATGGACAACTTCCTGTATCCGCTGTTCCACTCCGACTCCCTCGGTGGCGACAACCGCTCCGGTTACAACAACCCCGAGTTCGACGCCAAGGTCGACGAGGCTCGTACTATTGTTGACGACGAGGAGCGCGTCGCTAAGATGCAGGAGGCCGACGCAATGGTCGCTGCCGACTGCCCGGTCATCCCGATTATGTTCTACACGCACACCATCGCCGGCTCCGATCGCATTAAGCACCTCTATGTCGATCCGCAGAAGCACGCCGATCTGGGTACCGCTGAGCTCGCCTAAGAGTTTGCAGCTTCCGTGAGGGTCAAGTATTTACGTAGACCTCATGGGAAACATACAGTTCTCCCTAACCTGGGGTAAACTGGCTGATGGTAATTTTGGGATGCCGGTCTGGCGATCGGCATCCCATTTAGGTTAATCCCTAGATAGGGGAGTGGTATGGGTAAGTACATCGTTAAACGTGTGCTTCAGTTCATCCCGGTGTTTTTGGGCGTTACGCTGATTCTGTTCGCCCTCCAGAATATCGTGCCGGGAGATCCGATCAAGCTGATCGGTGGAGACAAGGCTCTGTCCCCCGAGGTGGAGCTTCAGCTTCGCGTCCGCTATCACCTGGTCCAGACGGACGAGGACGGCAACGCGATCCTTGACGAGAACGGCGACCCCGTTCAAACGTCGCTCGTGGACCGTTACTTGTATTACATGAACGGCCTGCTTCATGGCGATCTGGGCAATTCGTATCAGCGCAAGCTGCCGGTTACGGAAATCTTTGCCCAGAAGTATCCGTATACGGTCAAACTTGCCGCGTGCGCCATCGTGCTCGAGGCAATTATGGGTATCGGTGCGGGTATCATTTCGGCGGTAAAGCGTTATTCCTTCTGGGATATTTTGGTAACGCTCACCACGTCGATCCTCGTTGCGGTCCCGGCCTTCTGGCTCGGTATGTTGCTGCAGCTGTTCTTTGGCGTCATCCTCAAGGACGCCACGGGCGGTGCAATCTCCATGCCGATCTCGGGTGCCGGCGGTTCCAGCTCTCAGTATCAGGATTGGATGCACTATGTGCTTCCGACCATTACGCTGGCTTCGGTTTCGACCGCTTATGCTGCGCGCATTATGCGCTCGCAGCTGCTTGACGTCATGAACCAGGATTACATTCGTACGGCAAAGGCCAAGGGTCTCTCCAATCGTGCGATCATCGTCAAGCATGCGCTTAAGAATGCACTCATCCCCGTCGTTACCTATATTGGTGTCGACTTTGGCGGCATGCTTTCGGGCGCCATCCTGACCGAGACGGTCTTTAACTGGCCCGGTATCGGCTATGAGGTCTATCGCGCCATTAGCATGCGTGACTGGCCCATCGTTATGGGCGGCGTTACGCTCATCGTTGTCGTCGTCATGGTGATCAACCTGCTCGTCGACATTAGCTATGCATTCCTCGACCCGCGCATCCGCCTTGGCGGTCCGTCGGATAAGGCCTAAGGGAGGTACGTCTCATGCAGGAAACTGATTCTCAGTCTCAGGAGCAGGCTACCGCCACCAAGGCCGCATCTGCTCCCGCCAAGTCCCGCACGCTGTGGGGCGACGCTTTTAAGCGTCTTCGTAAGAACAAGCTCGCCGTTATCGGTGTCTGCTGGATCATCATCGTCGTTGTGGTTGCCCTGACTGCAGATCTGTGGGCTAAGCCCTGGCTCGGTTCCCCGACGGCTTCCGACTCGACCACTATGGCCGAGACGTCGCTGTTGGCTCCGTGTGCAGAGCACCCGTTTGGCACCGACGCCCTTGGTCGCGACATTCTCGTCCGCGTTATCTACGGTGCGCGCGTTTCGCTGTCCGTCGGAATTATGGCCACCGCGATCTCCACGCTAATTGGTCTGGTCATGGGTGCTCTGGCCGGTTTCTACGGCGGCATCTGGGATACGATCATCATGCGCTGTGCGGACATCTTCCTGGCGTTCCCGTACGTGCTGTTCGTTGTCGCCATGATCGCCGTTATCGGCCGTGGCCTTCAGAACGTCTTTATCGCCATCGGTATTCTCGGCTGGCCTTCGATTGCGCGCGTCTTCCGATCCGCGATCCTGACGGTCAAGGAAAATGACTATGTTGATGCTGCGCGCGCGATGGGTGCATCCGATGCTCGTATCGTCGTACGTCACATCTTCCCGAACTCCGTCGCCTCCATCGTGGTCTACGCGACCATGAACATTGGTGGCGCCATTCTGACCGAGTCCGCTCTGTCCTTCCTCGGCATGGGCGTTATTCCGCCTACGCCTTCGTGGGGCTCCATGATTCAGGACGGTCAGCAGTATCTTCTGACCGCTCCCTGGATGATGATCATGCCCGGTCTGGCAATTCTCTCGACGGTGCTCGCCTTCACCCTGCTGGGTGACGGTCTGCGCGACGCCCTCGACGTCAAGATGAAGGACGCATAAGGATGAAGAAGAACAAGAACTATGTGGACCTGAAGGACCAGCCGGTTCCTGAGGGCCAGCATCTGCTCGAGGTCGATGACCTTAAGATGTATTTCCACACCGAGGATGGCGTTGTTCGCGCTGTCGACGGTGTCTCCTACACGCTCGATCGCGGCGAGACCCTGGGCGTCGTCGGTGAGTCCGGCTCCGGTAAGTCCGTGACCGCCATGACCATCATGGGCCTCATCTCGATGCCTCCGGGAAAGATCGAGGGCGGTGACGTTCGCTATCGCGGCCGCTCCATCCTCGAAATGACCGAGGAAGAGATGCAGCACATTCGCGGCAACGATATCGCGATGATCTTCCAGGATCCTATGACCTCCTTGAACCCGGTCTATAAGATCGGCAAGCAGGTGGGCGAGGGTCTTCGTCTGCACCGTGGCTACTCCAAGCAGGAGGCGCTCAAGCGTGCCACCGAGCTTTTGGACCTCGTGGGTATCCCCGAGCCCGAGAAGCGCGTCAATGAGTATCCGCACCAGTTCTCTGGCGGTATGCGTCAGCGAGTCATGATTGCCATGGCTCTTGCCTGCGATCCCGATATTCTGATTGCCGACGAGCCCACGACGGCTCTGGACGTTACCATTCAGGCTCAGATTATCGAGCTCATGCAGGAAATGCAGGAGAAGAACGGCAACGCCATCATCATGATTACCCATGACCTGGGCGTCGTTGCCGATATGGCCGATAAGATCATGGTTATGTACGCCGGCCGTCCCGTCGAGGTCGGTACTGCTGAGGAAATCTTCTACGAGAGTCGCCACCCCTACACCTGGGGCCTTATCCGCTCCATCCCGGAGCAGGCCATCGAAGAGAAGAAGCCGCTTACGCCGATTCACGGCAACCCGCCTTCGCTCATGAACCTGCCTGAGGGCTGCGTCTTCTCTCCTCGTTGCCCCTATGCGACGGACAAGTGCCGCAAGCAGCGCCCCGAGCGCGTTGTCACCGAGTCTGGTCATTACTCTGCGTGCCACTACTCCGGCGACCCCGAGTTCCTCAAGAACGCTCCTGAGACGTCCCGTACGCGCAAGGATTCCAAGAAGGGAGGCGAGGCGTAATGGCAGATACCAACGAGCGTACTCCGCTGCTGAAGGTCGAGCACCTCTCTAAGGAGTTTCCCGCTGAGTCCGGCATGTTCGCCAAGCGCTTCTCCAAGCGTGTCGTCTCTGCAGTGAATGACATTTCGTTCGAGATTTATCCGGGCGAGACTTTTGGCCTGGTCGGCGAGTCTGGTTGCGGTAAGTCCACCACGGGCCGTACCATCATGCGCCTGACCAAGCCGACGGCAGGCAAAGTGTTCTTCCAGGGCAAAGACGTTGCCGAGATGAGCAAGCATGAGATCAAGGACATGCGTCGCGAGATGCAGTTTATCTTCCAGGATCCTTATGCTTCGCTGAATCCCCGTATGACCATCGGCGAGATCGTCTCCGAGCCCATGACCATTCACGGCGTGGGCACCAAGGAAGAGCGCATTGAGCGTGTCCGCGAGCTTCTCGACGTTGTCGGACTGAACCCCGAGCACATCAACCGTTATCCTCATGAGTTCTCCGGCGGTCAGCGTCAGCGTGTCGGCATTGCCCGCGCATTTGCGCTGAAGCCAAAGCTGATTATCTGCGACGAGCCGGTTTCCGCTCTGGATGTGTCCATTCAGGCTCAGGTTTTGAACCTGCTTAAGGAACTGCAGGACAAGTTCGGTACCGCGTATCTGTTTATCGCTCACGACCTGTCTGTCGTGCAGCACATCTCCGATCGCGTTGCCGTTATGTATCTGGGTAAGATGGTCGAGGTTTCGGACTGGAAGACACTCTACAGCGAGCCTCACCATCCGTACACGCAGTCGCTGCTGTCTGCCGTGCCGGTTCCCGATCCTGATATCCAGAAGACCCGCAAGCGCATCATCCTCGCCGGCGATCCGCCGTCGCCGCTGGATCCGCCGACCGGCTGCCGTTTCCACACGCGCTGCCCGATCGCGCAGGGCATCTGCTCCGAGAAGCTTCCCGAGTTTAAGGAAGTTGCCCCGGGCCACTGCTGCGCTTGTCACTTCGCGGAGCCGTTCCCGATCAAGGAATCGCACATCGACCTGTAGTCGGTTGTTTGTCCGGGCCCGTGCTGGACTTAGTTTTCAGAACGTCCTCGACCATGGAAACCCCCTTATCCTGCTCCTTCGGAGCTGCGGATAAGGGGGTTTCCTGGTCTGCGGAATGTTCTGAAAACTAAGTCCAGCACGGGCCCTGCGGTAACTCGGCAGGGGGAGTGCGATTCCTTGATCGCTCACTTAGTTTAATAAGAAATTGAGCGAGGCCGGAGCTTTAGCTCCGGCCTCCCCATATAAGGGCTCGGCAAAGCCGAGCCACCAAATTAGCATCAGCCCCCAGAACATGTTTGAGAACTGTGCCTGAAGTACGTATTTGCAGGCCCCGTATCGGTGTTGCCTCCCGGCGCATTCCGCAGGGGGAGCGATATTTTGCAGCACGAAGTGCGTAGCAAAATATCGCTCATGCCCGAGGACGCGCTGGGAGGCAACACCGATACGGGGCCGGACATATCGATTTACCAGCGCATTTACAAATTCGTAAACTTTTTTCAAAAAAGTGCTTGCACAGTTCTCGAATCATAGGTTATTATTTTCCTCGTTGAACGCGCGGGTACAACAAAACGAACTGCGAATCAACAGCATAGCATGTCGGAGTGGCGGAATTGGCAGACGCGCTAGCTTGAGGTGCTAGTGACCGCTTTTTGGTCATGCGGGTTCAAGTCCCGCCTCCGACACCATCGCATTTCAGAAGCCTCTTCGGAGGCTTTTTTGTTACCGATAGACGGTGAGGTCCACGATGGAAACGCTTGAGCGCAACGAGTGGGCAGACGTTGCCCAACTGGTCGAGATCACGAGCGATGCTGTCATCATCTGTGAGCTCGACGGAACCATTCTGCATGTGAATAATCGTTTGCTCGACCTGATGTGCGAGGAACGCGCTGACGTCATCAGCGGTGATGTCAAAGACGTTCTGTACTCGTCTGCCTTTGAGCGCGCGACCGAACATCGCCTGCCGTTTGAGACCGATGGCTCCGAGAGCGAGCTGATGCTCAAGCTGAGCGACGGGTCTTTTATTCCCGTCTTGGTTCGCGCGGGTTCCGTTACGCCTCCGCGTATCTTTGGACGTCGTGCACCGCGTGTCCTGGTGGCGCTTCACAGCATCGAAGAGCAGTATTCCCACGATCGTCAGCTCAAACGCGCGCTATCGGAGCTTAGGGTGGCGAATAAGCGCCTTTCGGGCACCCTTTCGGTCATTATGAGTACTGTGGGCTCCGATGAGCTCCCCAGCTTGCTCGATACCGTTTTGAATCAGCTCGTTGGAACGCTCGATGCCTCCGGTGCGGCTATCTATTTTTCCGAGAGTGGCGGCTTTAAGCTCCGCGGCGTTTCTAAGGAGCTTGAGGACAGCTATCTGCCCGAGTTTATGCCGTACGGCGCGGGCATTCCGACCTACGTGCTTCGCGAGTCGCGTGCCTGTCGCCTGTCGATTCAGCAGGACCTTGAGGGCGACCGGGTTGCTTCGGGCATGTTCATGGATTTGGACAATCGTTCCAAGCACTTGCTGCGCGTGCAGGATATGCCCCCGTATCGCAGCGAGATCTGTCTTCCCGTGTTTTACGGCACGCAGGTCCTTGGCGTGTTGGAAGTTGGCTGGAAACGCCCCCAGGCGCCACTTGCCTATGACGTGAACGTGCTTGAGGTCATCTGCGATTACCTGTCTATTCAGCTGGTCGGCATGGCGTCGAGCTTACGTTCGCGCCGCACGGCGGAGCTCGGCCGCTCGCTCAATTTGCTGCGCGACGAACTGTTTACCTATCTTGATGATCCCGTTGTCGCCTCGCGAGCGGTGTCGACGGAAATCTGCACGGTGCTCAATTGTCATTTCTGCCCCGTGGAATATGATGCGGGCCTCGAAACCTATGTCATCGATTTTGAGGGTGGCAGTCGTGTGGCGCTGCCGGACGATCCGGAGTCACTCTTCTTTTCTGTCACGGCGCCAGCAGCGCGCCTGGGGGCAGCCCCCGACGGGTTTGAGACTTCGGTGTTGGGCGGGACGAGCGCTGACGACCTCAAGCACGTGCGCCTTACACGTGTGGACGAATCCACGTCTATGGGTGCATGGTTGAGGGCCCACGGCCTACCGTGTCAGGGACTTTATGTCGACTCCGGCATCGAAGCGGGGCGCTACCACTCGGAAGCGGATGGCAAACGAAGCAACGATGCGATCGTTCCCGCTGATATCGCCAAGGGGCCGACGAGGCGCGCTTTGCTACTCCGCGATGGCAGCCAAGAACCAATTGACGACCTTGAATACGACTACCTGGTGCATCTGGCGCATGACTTTGAGCTGATCTATGAGGGCGAATCTCAAAAGCGCGAAGAGCGTCATATCGCTCAGACGCTTCAGATTGGCATGAGAAATTCGCTTGGTGACGTTCCGGGCATTGCAACCGATTCGGTATACCTATCGGCAACGAATTCTGCGTTGGTCGGCGGTGACTTCTATACGCTTGTCCGACTTCCCGACGATTGCGCCGTTATGATTTTGGGCGATGTATCCGGCAAGGGAATCGAGGCGGCGTCGATGTCGGCGCTCGTCAAGACGGCGCTGACGGCCTATGCCTGGGAGGGTGCGGGGCCTGCCCGTATGGCACGCTCGCTCAATAGCATGCTCATGGGCTTTTCGAGGGTCGAGACGTTTGTGACGGCGTTTATCGCCAAGATCGATCTTAAGGCGGGCCGCGCTACCTATTGCTCGGCGGGACATCCTCCCACTATGGTCATTAGGCCGTCGTCGACGCCGCTTGGTGGCGGTGAAGCCCGAGGCGGAGAAGTGGAGCTCCTTGGGTGCCAATCGGGCGTGATCGGTGCCTTTGAGAGCATGGTGTACGAGACAGGCGTGTTTACGTTCGCTCCTGGTGACATGCTATTCATGTATACCGACGGAACAATCGAAGCACGTGATCGCTCGGGTGCTTTCTTTGGCGAGCAGCGCCTTCGTGACCTTCTGCTCTCTGTCTCGGGTGGGGGCGTATCGGGAATCTGCGGTAAGGTCTTGGGAGAGCTTGACCGCTTTACCGAGTCGGCGCTGGACGATGACATCGCGCTGGTTTCCCTTGAGTTTTTACGGGGTCGATCGTAGACCGCGATGCTTGACGGGCAAAATCTGCGCGGTTGCAGATACGTATGCATCGAGCGAGCTCTTTTGGGGAACCATGGTCGTATGAATGAGTGGAATGACATAGCGGTTCTGACGCCACCGGGTGATGTCGACATCGCCTCGGTGTCCGTGCTGCGCCGACGGTTGGACAATTTGATCGACCGGGGCGTGCGTCGCGTTGTCATCAATTGCCAAGCTGTGGGCTTTATCGACTCGACGGGTTTGGCGTTTTTGCTTACACGTGCCAGAGAGCTCATGAGGCGAGAGGGCCTGCTTTCGCTCGTTAACGCCTCCGATGAGGTCGTTCGCTTTTTGGAGATTGCCCGACTTGTTGACATCCTTCATGTTGCGGGTCCGGCGCGTGAGTCGATTCCCGCCATTCCGGTGGGAGAGTTGCCACGATGGAGCAAGAGCATCGAAGTGCAGCGAGGTATCGAGAATCTCCCGTATTATCGGCACCGTGTGGCCGAGCTTCTCGAATCACTTCCCCTGAGGCGTGATGAACGTTATGACGTCGCATTGGCGCTGGGGGAGGCATTGGGTAACGCGTATGACCATGCGGGCGGTGTTGGCTGTATCCTGACGGTTCAGGCCTACGGGGACCGTGTTGTGCTCGAGGTGCTTGATCGGGGCGCTGGCTATTCTATCGATGGGGCGAGCGAGCCGGTGGCATCCGAGGAACGCGGACGTGGTATCAAGCTTATGCGCATGCTCGTCGATAATGTGGAGGTTACCCGTCGCACGGATGGTGCCGGCACACGCGTTCGGATGGTGAAGCTGTTTAGCTCGGCATTGGAATCGTGCGCTTAGCGCCTTGGGTTGACATGATTTCCCTGCGTGAACTTGCTTTGAGCAACTTTTTTGAAAAAAGTACTTGCGTCTTTTGGATAACTCGCGTAAATTAATAACCCGCAAGCGGACATGGCTCAGTTGGTAGAGCACAACCTTGCCAAGGTTGGGGTCGCGGGTTCGAGCCCCGTTGTCCGCTCCATTGCATTTCCGGACCGTTCTTAACGGTCCTTTTTCGGCGAAGTGGCCAAGTGGTAAGGCAGAGGCCTGCAAAGCCTTTACCCCCGGTTCGAATCCGGGCTTCGCCTCCAGGCAACATCCGGGCGCTCCGGCGCCCGTTTTGTTTTACATATGCGGACATGGCTC
>DBEZQF010000147.1:0-1531 GCA_048254795.1 Collinsella sp.
CGTCGCTCGGCCCGCGTGAGCATGGGCACCGTGTTTCAGGTGCCGTGGACGCGCATTGGCAGCGAGGCTCGTGTGTGGCCGCATGATGGTCTGAGCGCGTTGCACGATGCCGGTTTTTCGTGTGCCGCTATGGCGTTGACGGACGATTCCGTATCGCTGGACGATCCCGTGCTGCAGGAGATTGACCGCTTGGCAATCTTTATGGGTACCGAGGGTGCCGGCTTGGGCGCCAAGACCATTGCCGGCTGTGACCACGCGGTGCGCATTCCGATGGCGCACGGGGTCGATTCGCTTAACGTGGCCGCGGCGAGCGCCGTCGCCTTTTGGCAGCTGTGCCCGCACGTGAGCAATGAGTATCACTACCAGCCGGGTTTGTATCACTAGGAAGTTATTCCGCACTGTGCTCTAATTCGGGGTGTTTCGGTCGCCGCCAGTCGGTGCTAAGCTGGATTTGGCTTTGGTTTTAAATTGCTGTTTTTCTGTTTGACGTATGCGTGTGGGGAGGGCGTGTGGCTAAGAAATCTACGGCGATCGATGTAACGCAAGGTGTCATTTGGCAGCAATTGCTGTCGCTGTGCGTTCCCATCTTTTTTAGTTCGTTTTTTCAGCAGGCCTACACGCTTATCGGTACGTATATCGTTGGCCAGTTTGGCGGCAAGCTCGCGCTGGGTGGCATTCAAGCCACGATGGTGCTCACCGAGCTCTGCATTGGCTTTTGCGTTGGCGTTGGCGCCGGCTGCGCGGTCATTACCGGTCAGTATTTTGGCCAGCACGATGATGAGCGACTGAGTCGTTCGGTCCATACAGCCATGACGCTCGCACTGGTGGGCGGTATCGTTTTCTCGATTCTTGGCATAGTGTTCGTTGAGCCCATGCTGGTGCTTATGAACACGCCGCATGAACTATTGGCCGAGGGCGTGGCCTATGCTCGCTGTTATTTTGCCGCGATGGTTGCCGCACTGCTGCTTAATATGGGAACCGCACTGCTGCGTGCCGTGGGCGACACGCGCGGGCCCGCCGTGATCATTGCCTCTGGCTGCCTGGTTAACGTGGTGCTGGATATCATCTTTGTCGCTGTGTTGCATATGGAGGCGCTGGGCTGCGGCATCGCAGTGGCTCTGACCATTTGCTCCAATGCAACGATGATCGTGTTGCGCATGATGCGCGCTCCGGGTGCATGGCGTCTTTCGCTGTCTAAGCTCGGCATCGATCGCGGTATTTGCAAGAGTATGATCTCGTGTGGTCTGCCACTCGGTTTTCAATCGGCTGCCTATTCGATCTCGAACGTTCTGATCCAGGTGTCGGTTAATTCGTTTGGCGCCGATGTCACGACTGCTTGGGGTCTATCTGGGCGCCTGGATGGCATTATCTGGATGGTGACCGAGGCGCTCGGCGTATCGATCACTACGTTCTCGGCGCAGAACTTTGGCGCGCGCAACTACGAGCGCATGCGCAAGGGCTACCATACGTCGCTCGTGCTGTCGTTTATGCTCATTGGTGGCCTGTCTGCCGTGCTGCTGGTGTTCTCGGG
>DBEZQF010000148.1:0-3036 GCA_048254795.1 Collinsella sp.
TTTTGCTCCTTGGCGGCGAGCTGTGCCGTGCGTGAGAGATTGCCCCACGAGCAGCCGCCGCAGATGCCCACGAAGGGGCAGGGAGGCTGAATGCGATCGGGGCTTGGCTCCAGAATCTCGGTGGTGCGGGCACGCATGAACGACTTGCCGTCCTGTACGAACTCGGCCTCGACGGTGTCGCCTGCCACGGCGCCCTGCACAAAGACGGCCTTGCCGTTGTCGGCGTGCGCCAGACCGTCGGCGCCGTAGGTCATCGATTCTATAGTGAGCTTCATATTCCTGCCTGTCATTCGCGTTGTTGTTCGCACCATGGTAGCAGGGAAAAGCGCCCCGCATCCGAGGCTTTCCTCAAATGCGGGGCGCTTCTACAAACTGCTTCTACAAACGACTATTTCGTCTTGCCGGTAATGAGCGTCTTAAGACCCAGGCCGATCAGGCCCAGGCCCATGCGCACGCGACCGGGGCGATGGCGCTCGATGGCCTTGGTCTTGCCGGCGGGCTTATCGCGACGGGCGCTCGTCTCGGATACGGGCTTGGTGACCTGCGGCTCGGGCTGAGGCGCAGGTGCAGGCTCGGGCTCAATGACGGTCGCCTGGACCTCTTGGACCTTGGGTGTGGTCGGCTGCGGATCAGGAGCTGGGGCGGGCTTTGCCTCGGCGGCGGGCTCCGGAGTCGCGGTAGCGGGCTCGGGCGCTTTCTCCATGGCGGGCTCTGCGGCAGCCTCGGGCTCATTCACCGGGGGAGCGGCAACCGCTTCCGGTTTGGCGGCTGCCCCATGTTCAACCTCGTCCTGAATAGCTTCTTCGGCCACACGTTCCTTCTCCTGTGCGCGCTGCTGCGCGGCGGCCTCGGCGTTGCGATAGGCACGCTCCAGTAGAGCTTCCTGCGAGTTGAAGGGTTTCTCACCCTCTGCACACTCCACGGGGACCCAGGTGCCGTCGCTCGTGAGGCTGCGGGCCTTCACGTTGTCGCGCAGCTGCATGCCCATGCACTCGTGTACCAGGGCGCGGCAGGTGGGGTCGAGCACGGGGAAGGCAATCTCCACGCGGTGCTCGGTGTTGCGCGTCATCATGTCTGCCGAGCTCAGGTAAATCATGTCCGAGTCCACGCCGAAAGCATAGACGCGCGCGTGCTCCAAAAAGCGTCCGACGATGGAGCGGACATGCACGTTCTCGGTCTTGCCCGGAACACCGGGCTTGAGGCACGAGATGCCTCGGATGATCATGTCTACGCGCACGCCGGCACACGATGCCTCGGCGATCTTGTCGATAACCTCGCGGTCGGTCAGCGAGTTGAGCTTAAAGAACACGCGGGCGGGCTCGCCGGCAAGGGCGCGCTGGATCTCGCGGTCAAGCCCGCGCATGATGAGCGGTTTCAGTCCGACGGGCGCCACACCCAGGAAGCGGTAGTCGCCGCGCAGGTTGCCCAGCGACAGGTTGCGGAAGAACAGGTTGGCGTCCTCGCCGATGCCGGGATGGGCTGTCATGAGCATAAAGTCGCTGTAGAGTTTGGCCGTCTTCTCGTTAAAGTTGCCGGTGCCCAAAAGTGTGAGGCGCGTTAGCGCCATGCCCTCGCGATAGGTGAGCTGGCAGATCTTTGAGTGGCATTTAAAGCCCTCGGAACCATAGATGACGGTGCAGCCGGCCTCTTCCAGGCGCTCGGCCCACTCGATGTTGTTCTGCTCGTCAAAGCGTGCGCGGAGCTCCATGAGCACCGTGACCTCTTTGCCGTTCTCGGCAGCATCGATCAGCGACTCGCATAGGCGGCTCTGCTTGGCCACGCGGTAGAGCGTGATGCGCAACGAGATGCACTCGGGGTCGTAGGCTGCCTCGTGTACCAGATCCAGGAACGGATTCATGGCCTCGTAAGGGTAGAAGAGCAGCTTGTCGTGCTGCAGCACCTGCTCGCGGATGGAGCGGGTCATGTCGATGGTGGGATTGGGCTGTGGCTTAAACGGCGTAAAGAGCAGCTCGTTGCGCAGGTGCTCGGGAATCTTGCCCTCAATGCCAAAGACGTAGCCCAGGTTGAGCGGGATATCGCAGGTAAAGACCGAGCGACGCGAAAGCTCGAGCGCCTTGCGGATAGTCTTGAGCGTCGCCTTCTCGAGCGATCCCGAGACCGCGAGCACTACCGGCTGCAGGCGCAGGCGCTTCTTGAGAATGCGCTTCATGTGCTGGCGGTAGTCCTCTTCCTCCTCGACGCCCTCGCCGTCCGGATCGATGTCAGCGTTGCGGGTGACGCGGATCAGCGCACGATCCAGCGGCTTATAGGAGCCAAAGCAGCTGTCCAGGCAGGCGAGGATGACGTCCTCGAGCAAGATGTAGGAGTAGGTGCCGGTGGGCGAGGGGATCTCGACCACACGGTTCATCGAGGCGGGAATCTCGATAAGGCCCAGCAGGCTCTCCTCGTCGGTGGCACCGTCCAGACCACAGGCCAGATAGAGCGCGCCATTGCGCAGGTTGGGGAAGGGGTGGCGAGGATCGATGACCAGCGGCGAGATGACCGGTGACACGTAGGCCTGGAAGTAGCGGGTTACAAAGGTGCGCTCCTCGGGCGTAAGCGAATCGATGCGGGCGCGGTGAACGCCCAAGGTGTCGAGCTTGCCCTCGATGCTCTTAAAGATGGACTCCCAACGGGTAAGGAGCCCGGGCATTTCGGCCATGACAGCATCGACCTGTTCGGAGGCGGTCATATTGCTCTTGTTGTCGACAGGTTGTTTTTTGAGCTCCGCCAGATCGGACAGGCCGCCCACGCGCACCATAAGGAACTCGTCGAGGTTGGACTCGAAGATCGAGACGAACTTTAGTCGCTCGAATAACGGAACGGTTTCGTCGAAGGCTTCGTCGAGCACGCGGTTGTCAAAGCGTAGCCAGCTGAGCTCTCGGTTTTGCGTGTACGAGAAGTCGCGCGGCGGTTTGCGCAGCTTTGCGGCGGCTTGCTTCTTTTCGATTTTGCTCGGCATATGCATCTGTCCGTTCAGTCCCCACAAGGGACGGTAGCCTAACACTAATCACTATTGTCTCAATTTAGTCGACC
>DBEZQF010000149.1:0-1191 GCA_048254795.1 Collinsella sp.
AACCATGAAAAAGAAAATGACCTTTGCCCTCTGCTTCTGCAACCGCGGCTTCATGCCCGGCGAACTGATCTACGGCGCACGCGACGATATGGTCAAGGCCGTCACCGATGCCGGCTATGACTACATCATGATGGACAAGGAGCTGACCCGCTACGGCGGCGTCGAAACGCGCGACGAGGGCCTGCTCTACGCCAAGTGGCTCAAGGAGCACGAGGGACAGTATGACGGCGTGATCTTCTCTATGCCCATTTTTGCCGACGAAAACGGCGCGATCACCGCGCTGCAGGACGCGGGCGTGCCTATCCTCATGCAGGCGTACCCCGACGAGATCGGCAAGATGGACTTCGCCCACCGCCGCGATGCCTACTGCGGCAAGTTCTCTGTCACCGACGTGTTCTGTCAGTACAACGTCCCGTTCACGGTCCTCAAGCCCCATGTTGTCCATCCGCTGAGCGCCAAGTTCCAGGAGAACCTGCGCGACTTCGCCGCTATCTGCCGCGTCGTGAACGGCATGAAGCGCTTCAACCTCGGCTGCATCGGCGCGCGCACCACCGCGTTCAAGACCGTCCGCTTCGACGAGGTCGCCATGCAGAAAAACGGCATCAACGTCGAGTCCTTCGACCTCTCTGAGGTCTTTGAGAAGGTCCGCGCCAAGGCCGACGACGACGCGGTCGTCCTGGCCAAGCTCGAGCATCTGAAGAACTACACCGACTTCTCCAAGGTCCCGGCCTCCAACGCCCTGACGCTGGCGAAGGTCTCCGTCGTGCTCGACGAGTACATTGAAGAATACCACCTCGACGCGCTGGCGCTGCGCTGCTGGAACGAGATGGAGACGTATCTGCGCATCTGCCCGTGCGTGCTGCTCTCTGAGCTGAACGACCGCGGCATCGTCGCATCCTGCGAGATTGACATGTGTTCTGCCATTTCCATGCGCGCCATGAGCCTTGCTTCCGAAGGCCCGGCCGCTGTGCTTGACTGGAACAACAACTACGGCGACGACGAGGACAAGATCATTCTGTTCCACTGCGGCCCGGTCGCCCAGAGCCTGATGGCCGGCAAGGGCACCGTCACCGAGCACAAGATGTTTGCCAAGAACGATCCGGGTTCCGGCTGGGGCTGCAACGAGGGCCGCATCAAGCCCATGCCCATCACCATCTCCAACTGCCAGACCAAGGACGGCAAGATCGTCAT
>DBEZQF010000150.1:0-1725 GCA_048254795.1 Collinsella sp.
CGCCTCGTCCTCGGTTGCCGGCTTGCCCAGAATCTTGCCGTCAAAGGTGACGATGGTGTCGGCCGCGACCGTCAGCTCATTGGGCTCGGCATACTCGGCAGCAACGGCAGCCGCCTTGGCGCGTGCCAAGCGCTCGACAAGCGTGAGCGGGGCCTCGCCATCAAAGGGCGTTTCGTCGATATCCGCGGGAATCACGCGAATGTTGTAGCCTGCCTCGCGCATCAGCTCTATGCGGCGCGGCGATTGCGAAGCCAAAATCATAGTTGGATGCCCTCGGCGACCTTCTCGACGGCCTTGTCGCCGGCGAGCGTGCGCAGCAGCTCCAATGCAAAGGGGAGGGACTGTGCCATGCCGCTGGCAGTGATGATGTTGCCGTCTTGCGTGACCTTCTCGCCGGTATAGGCGCCTTCGGGGAAGCTTTTCTCAAAGCCAGGGAAGCACGTGGCATGGCGCCCCTCGAGCAGGTCGAGCTCGCCCAGGATAAACGGGGCGGCGCAGATGGCGGCGACGTGCTTGGTCGCGGCGAACTCGCAGACCACGTCGCAGACGCGCTGATCTGCGCGCAGGTTGGTGGCACCGGGCAGGCCGCCGGGCAGCACGACGCAGTCGTACTCGTCAAAGTTGATCTCATCAAAGAGTGCATCGCAGGTCACGGGGATCTGCAGCGAGCTTACGACCTCACGCGTGGGCATGATCGAGACGAGTGTGGCGCGCACGCCGCCGCGACGCATGACATCGACCATGGTCAAGCATTCAATAGTTTCAAAGCCATCGGCGGCGAGAACGGCAACGCTGGGCATGAGGGTTCCTTTCATAGGCGGCATACAATTAGCCGTCTTATACCCCGAAGACCTCCGCTTGCCACGCTCGATTTCCCAATGATTTTTCTGAGCAATGATTAAGTGGCTAGTTGCGCCTAAGGTGGACGACGGTCTCGCAGTGGAAGGTTTGTGGGAACAGGTCGACTGGCGTGATCTTTACGGGGGAGAAGGTGCCTTCTTCGACAAAGCGTTTGAGATCGCGCGCCAGGGTGGCCGGGTCGCAGCTCACGTAGGCGACATCGTGGGCACTCGTGCTGGCGATAAGGTCGATCGCTTCGGGGGCGAGGCCTGCGCGCGGCGGGTCGACCACCAAGACGTCGGCATCCTGGTCGGGGAACTCGCGCACCGCGTCTCCGCCAATGACGTCGACGTTATCAAGCTTGTTGATCTCCAGGTTACGGCGCAGGTCGCGCACGGCGGGGCCGTAGGCCTCGACGGCGGCGACAAAGTCGCAGCGGCGGGCGAGCGGCAGGGTAAAGGTGCCGGCACCGCAGTACAGGTCCACGGCAAGCTCGTCTTCCTGCGGATCGAGCGTTTCCATGACAAGCTCGATCAAAATCTCGGCACCCTTGGTGTTGACCTGGAAAAAAGACGGGGCAGACAAGCGCATCTGACCCTCGGCGATATTCTCGGTCCATGAGCCCTCTCCGGCGAGCATTTCGACCTTGGAGACACGGCGGGCCTTCTTTTCGCCCTTGCTCATCACGCGTACGATGCTCGTAGGATGAGCGGCGTCCGCCAGCACGCGGGAGACCTGCGAGCGCGGAAAAGAGCCTGTGGGCGTCCAGAGTGCGACCTCGAGTGCCTTGGTGCGGCGCGATGCGCGAATGCCCACGCGTTCGAGCCCCAAGTCATGGCTGCCGCTTAGATAGTTGAGTGCGCCGACGACCGATTTGAGTGCCTT
>DBEZQF010000151.1:0-6498 GCA_048254795.1 Collinsella sp.
CCCGAGACCTCCTCGAACTTCTGCAGCAGGTCGGCTACGGTGAGCGACTTCTTCTCATCGCCCGCCACGTCGTAGATCACGTGGCCTTCGTGCATCATGATCAGACGGTTGCCCAGACGGATGGCGTCGTTCATGTTGTGCGTGACCATGAGCGTGGTCAGGTGGTTCTCGTCGACGATCTCCTCGGTCAGGTTAAGCACCTTAGAGGCCGTCTTGGGGTCGAGGGCCGCGGTGTGCTCGTCGAGCAGCAGCAGGCGCGGCCTGGTGAGCGTGGCCATCAGCAGGGTGAGTGCCTGGCGCTGGCCACCCGAGAGCAGGCCGACCTTAGCGTTGAGGCGCGTATCCAGACCAAGGTCCAGACGCTTGAGCAGCTCAACGTACTCATCTTTCTCGGCCTTGGTGACGCCCCACGAAAGGCCGCGACGCTGGCCGCGACGCTTGGCGAGGGCCAGGTTCTCGGCGATTTGCATGTCGGCAGCGGTACCGCGCATGGGGTCCTGAAACACGCGGCCCAGGTACTTGGCGCGCTGCGACTCGCTCAGGCGCGAGATGTCGGTGCCGTCGAGCTCAATAACGCCCGAATCGAGCGGGTACACGCCGGCGATCATGTTGAGCAGCGTGGACTTGCCGGCGCCGTTGCCGCCGATCACGGTTACAAAGTCGCCGTCATTCAGGGTGAGGTCGACGCCGGTGAGCGCGCGCTTCTCGGTGACGGTGCCCTTGTTAAAGGTCTTCTTGACGTGCGAGAGCTTAAGCATCTGCCTCATCTCCCTTCGTGTAGGAGCTGCGGAGCTTATAGCGCTCCCAAACCACGGGCACGCACAGGGCCACAGCGACAATCGCGGCGGAGAGCAGCTTCATGTCGTTGGCGTCCATGCCCAACTGCAGCACGATGGCGCGGATAAGGAAGTACACCACGGAGCCAAAGACGGCGGAGGCAAGACGGACGCTAAACTGCGTGAGGCCGCCGGGCAGCAGACGGCCGAGCACCTCACCGATAACAATGGCGGCAAGACCGATAACGATGGCACCGGTGCCCATACCAATGTCGGCGTACTTCTGGCTCTGGCAGATAAGCGCGCCCGAAAGGCCGATGAGGGCGTTGGAGAGCACGAGGGCGATCATCTTGGTGGAGTTGGTGTTGACGCCCAGAGCGCGGATCATGTACTCGTTGTTGCCGGTGGCTCGCAGCGCCGAGCCGATCTCGGTGCCAAAGAACCAATACAGGATGGCAACGATAGCCACGGCGAGCAGGATGCCCAAGATGATGGCAACGGTGGACTGCGGCAGACCGGTCATATTGCTGACGGCGGAGAACACGGTGCCCTTGGCAAGAATGGGCGTATTGGACTTGCCCATGATGCGCAGGTTGATGGACCACAGGCTGATCTGGGTGAGGATTCCGGCGAGGATCGCGGGAATCTCAAAGACGGTGGTCAAAATGCCCGTGACGGCACCCGCGATGGCGCCGGCGCACATACCGGCCAGCACGGCGAGCAGCGGGTCGACGTTGTTATTGACGATGAGCACGGCGCAGACGCAGCCGCCGAGGGCAAAGCTGCCGTCGCAGGTCATATCGGGAATGTCGAGCAGGCGGAACGTGATAAACACGCCAAGCACCATAATGCCCCAGAGGACGCCCTGCGAAACGGCGCCCTGCAATGCAATGAGCATGCTTCATACCTCCTAGGATAGGGTGGACACGTGATTTTCCATAATAGCGGTAACAATGCATAGAAGAGCTGCGGACAGACGTTTTGTTTTACCTGAAACAAGCAGGGCGGACGCCGGTCTACAGCGCCCGCCCCTGTGGCTCAGATATTGAATAACGCAGCTAAAGCGCGAGCACGGGCTCTAGACGCATGCCGCGTATAGCATTACGCGTCCAGAGCGGAAAGGTCGATGCCCAGGGCCTCGGCCATTTCGTCGTTCTTGACGACGACCAGGTCCTTGCTCGAGAGGTGTTTGATCGGCATGTCTTCGGGCTTGGCCTCGCCTTTCAGGATCTTAACGGCCATCTCGCCCGCGGCGTAGCCCAGGTCCTCATAGTTGATGGAGAGGGTGAACAGGCCGCCGGCCATGCACATACCCTCCTCGCCAGTCACGAAGGGGAGCTTGTTCTCCTTGCAGATCTGGCCGACCTGCGAGGCACCCGCGGCGATGGTGTTGTCGGTGGGGGAGTACAGCGCGTCGACCTTGCCCACGGCAGACTCGACGACGGACTGAATCTCGTTGGAGCTCGAGACAGTGAAGTCAGTGTACTCGAGGCCCAGCTTGTCGAGTTCCTTCTTGGCGGCCTTGATCTGGACGTCGGAGTTGGACTCGGCGGTGCAGTAGAGTAGGCCGACCTTTTTAATGTCGGGCAGGACCTTCTGCATCATCTCGAGCTGCTCGGCGACCGGGGTGAGGTCGGAAGCGCCCGTGACGTTGGTGCCGGGCTTGTCGTTGTCCTGGACCAGGCCGGAGGCGGCGTAGTCGGTGATGGCACAGCCCACGATGGGGATATCGGCCGTGGCGCCGGCGGCAGCCTGCGCGGCGGGCGTGGCGATGGCATAAATCAGGTTGACGTTGTCGCCCACAAACTTGTCGGCAATGGACTTACACGTGGACTGGTCGTTCTGGGCGTTCTTCTGGTCGATCTTGACCTTAAGGCCGCTCTCCTTGATGGCCTTGACGAAGCCGTCGTTGGCGGCATCGAGTGCGGAATGCTCGGTGAGCTGCAGAACGCCGATGGTGTAGTCGGAACCGGCGGCAGCAGAGCCGGAACCGGAGTTGCCGCCGCATCCGGCGAGCGGGGCGAGCGCGAGCAGGCCGGCGGAGACCAGAAGGCTCCTGCGGCTGATGGTGATGTCCTTCATATCATTACCCCCAGTATAAAAATGGCTGGAAACACTGCACTGGGACAAAGTGCAAGTGGAACTATAGTAGCGCTGATGTCCATTTTTACAACAGCCTGGCGGGTTTTTTAATACAGAATCGGATGGGCGGTACGGGTAGTCGAATGGGCGGCGGAGGGTCTTATGCGGCGGAGGAGGCGTCGTCCTCGTCTAGGGCGGCGAAGAGCTTCTTGCCGTCGAGGAGACGTGTGGTGACGTTTCTCATGCGGCCAATCTCTACGGTGCGCAGCGTGTCATCGGCACCTCGGGCGTCATAGACCGTTCCCAGCAAATACGAGATGCCATCGCGCTGCCTGATGGCAAAGGGGCGGAGTGTCATCCGTGCTACTTCGGTTTCGCCACGTGCCGTGACGCTCGAAATATCAAAACTCACCGTGGTTCCATGGTCGATGGCCTGCTCGACGAGCTCGCACGTGTCGATGCGCTTGATGGGCGTGCGTGTTGCCTTGGTAGCCTTGCTGTCTGCGCTCGGAACGGGTTCGGGTGTATCGAGGTAGCCGCGAACGTCGGCACTCGCCATGGCAACTAAGTGCTGCGCCATGCTCTTGCGGATAGCGATAGGCGTGGAGCGGTTGCGCATGACCATACCGTGGAGCCGGATGATCTCTTCATCGGTGAGCGGGCGGGTAAGAAGTTTGTAGCCCACGCCGCGTTTGTACTCAATTTCGTATCCGGCATGGCGAAGCGCGGAGATGGCGGTGTAGATGCTGCGCCGCGCCGCCGAGATGGGCATGCGGGCGGGGTCGTCGGGATGGGAGAGGCGCCGGATCAGCTCATCGGAAAGTATGGCCTTGTCTTCGCCGGTGTTTTCGCTCAAGAGCTGCAGGATGCGAACGGCGCGATAGGCTGCCATCGAGGCGGCGCCTCTCGTCGTGGTGTCGTAGGTTTCAACAGCGGCTTCGGTCATCGTGCCCACGTCCTTTCCGTTTTGGGTGGCGACGGTATGGAGCCTAGGACGCGGGGCTTTCCCAGGGGCGCAGGGCGCTCTGGGCGGTCGGTAGTCGTCGGCAAACGGCGGGTTGAGTTTTCAACAGCCCTACTCAACTGACCAAAAACTTGCCAAAAGCTTGACGGATGCTGTTGAAAAAAGCGTCTCTCGACCGATGTCGAGAGGCGCTTGTGCGATGAGCGTTGGCGTGTGGCGACGCGAGCTAGCGTCCGACGATTAGAAGTCGGCGTTGCCCACGGTGCGCGGGTGCGGCAGGACGTCGCGGATGTTGCCCACGCCGGTCAGATACATGACCAAGCGCTCGAAGCCCAGACCATAGCCGGCGTGCTTGCAGGAACCGTAGCGGCGCAGGTCAAGGTAGTACTTGTACTGCTCGGGATTCATACCCAGGTCCTTGATGCGGGCCTCGAGCAGATCCAGACGCTCCTCGCGCTGGGAGCCACCGATGATCTCGCCGATACCGGGAACCAGGCAGTCGGCGGCGGCGACGGTCTTGCCGTCGTCGTTCATGCGCATGTAGAAGGCCTTGATCTCGGCCGGGTAGTCGGTCACGAAGGTCGGGCGCTTAAAGTGCTCCTCGGTCAGGAAGCGCTCGTGCTCGGTCTGCAGGTCGATGCCCCAGCTGACGGGGTAATCAAACTGGTGGCCAGCAGCGACTGCCTGCTCCAGGATCTCGACGGCCTCGGTGTAGGTAACGCGGGCAAAGTCGGAGCTGGCGACATGGTCCAGGCGCTCGAGCAGACCCTTGTCCACAAACTTGTTGAGCATATTGAGCTCGTCGGGGCAGGTTGCCATGACGTCCTTGAGGACGTACTTGAGCATGGCCTCGGCGTTATCCATGTAGTCGTTAAGGTCGGCAAAGGCCATCTCGGGCTCGATCATCCAAAACTCGGCGGCGTGGCGCGTGGTGTTGGAGTTCTCGGCACGGAAGGTGGGGCCAAAGGTGTACACGTCACCAAAGGCCATGGCAAAGTTCTCGGCATTGAGCTGGCCGGACACGGTGAGGCTTGCATGCTTGCCAAAGAAGTCCTGGCTCCAGTCGACCTCGCCGGACTCGGTGAGGGGCGGATTTTTGGGGTCGAGCGTGGTCACGCGGAACATCTCGCCGGCGCCCTCGCAGTCACTCGTGGTGATGATGGGGGTGTTGACGTAGACAAAGCCCTGCTCCTGGAAGAAGCGGTGGATGGCGGCAGCCGCGACAGAGCGGATGCGGAACACGGCGCGGAACAGGTTGGTGCGCGGGCGCAGGTGCTGCTGGGTGCGCAGGAACTCGACGGTTGCGCGCTTCTTCTGCAGCGGGTAATCCGGGGCGCTGACGCCCTCGACCTCGATGGAGGTGGCAGAAAGCTCGAAAGGCTGGGGCGCATCGGGGGTCAGCTTGACGGTGCCGGTGCAAATGAGTGCGGCCGAGACGTTTTGATGGGCGATCTCGTCGTAGTTGTCGAGTGCCTCGCGGTTCATGACGACCTGCAGGTCGCGGAAGCAGCTGCCGTCGTTGAGCGTAACAAAGCCAAAGTTCTTCATGTCGCGGACGGACTTGACCCAGCCGGCGACGGTGACGGTCTGGCCGCCGAGCGACTCGGCATCGGCATAGAGCTGCGCGATTTTGGTGCGGTTCACGTATCCTCCCATAACGGTTGAATGATAGTTATCCATACAGTTCGATATTCTAGCAGCTCGGCTCATTTGAGCTATACAGATAAAGCATTGGCGGGATGGTTTTTCAAACGAAAAGCGCCCGCGGCCAAATGGTCGCGGGCGCTTGACGAGGTGCCTTTTGGCTGTGTGGCGTGGGGCCTGGCTACTTGGTCTTGGCAACCAGCAGCGGGTCGCCAAGCTTGACGAGCGGGTTGCCGCCGATAAGCGTTCCAGACTCGCCGACATGGTCGATGCTCTTAAGACGATCGAGCTCGGAGACGATGACGGTCACGATGTCCTCGTGACCAGCGGCCTTAATGGCCTCGCGGTCGAAGCTGATGAGCGGCTGGCCTGCCTTGACCACATCGCCCATCTCGACAAAGCGGGCAAAACCCTTGCCGTTCATTTCCACGGTGCCCAGGCCAACATGGATGAACACGCGCAGGCCGTCCTCGGTGATCATGCCGATGGAGTGGTTGGTGACAGTGGTGGCACCGATGCGGCCGTTGGCGGGCGCATAGATGGTGCCGGTAATGGGCTCGATGCCATAGCCCTGGCCAAGCATGCCCGAGGCGATCGTCTCGTCGGGAACCTCGTTCAGGTTGACGAGCACGCCGTTGACGGGGGCATAGATGACGCCTTCGCGGGTAGCGAAGCTTGCTGCGGGCGGAACGGACGCCTCGCCGGTCGAGGTGAAGGTGGACTTAAGCGAATCGAGCAGACCCATAGTTGCCTCCAACTTAAATAGGCGCATATCGCGCGTTTGGTTTGCCGGAAACGTTTCACATGTGTTTCGCGGCTTGGTCAACGCCCCTATTCTACGCTGCTCAACGATACCTCTGAACTGGGATTATGTGATATATCAGTTGAAGGGAAACTTATTGCCGGAGTGTTTCTGCGCCACGGGTTCAAGTGGGGTACGCTTGAAGGCGAAAAACAAGGGCGCATAATTTGCGCGAAGGGAGCACATATGATTGTCGAGAACCATGCGCTGTGGGGCGAGGAGCCGACCGA
>DBEZQF010000152.1:0-8494 GCA_048254795.1 Collinsella sp.
GCGTCTCCCCAGAGTTTCTCGAGGCGGTAGAAGTCGCGGGCTTCGGGAGTGAAGACGTGGACGACAACCGAACCGTAGTCCATGAGCATCCAGGTCTTCTGCTCGCGACCCTCGATGGAGAACGGGTGCTCGCCGCAAGCCTCGGCGACCTTCTCCTCGATCTCGTCGACGATAGAATCGACCTGGCGGTTGTTGGTACCGGTGGCAAGCACAAAGTAGTCGCATACGTCGGAAAGCTCGGTCAGGTCGAGCACCTGAACGTCCTCGCCCTTCTTGTCGTAGGCGGCCTGCGCGGCGGCGCGGGCGACATCCTCGGCAGCGACACCGCTCGCGGACAGCGAGGCGGCAGTGCGGTCGGACGTGGCAACGAAACTCTTGTGCTCCACACCTTCAAGAATCTGCTCGCCGGTCATGGTCTCGTCGGCCATGGAATACCTCTTTCTAGACAGCCCGAGCTAGCGCAGCTGGGCGTAATGGTTGTAAATCGTAATAGCCGTGGGATAAAGATAGCGCCCGGACTGGATCACATAGACCAGACCCTGCGCAAAACAGGAGAAGAACAACTCATCGAGCGTCGACTCCCCCACCATCTCGCGCAGGGCATGCGCATAGTCGCCGTGGCGGTTGGGCTCGATGGCATCGGCCACAAAGACCACCATATCGAGCGGCGTCATGTCACAGGCACCCACGGTATGACGGTCGACAGCCTGGAAAACGGCCGGCGACAGTTCGGGAAAAAGCTGCGGAAGTTCATAGGCGGCAACAGGGCCATGCAAAAGCGGCGTCGCGGCGGAAGGAGAGCCGGCAATCTTAATGCCGTAATGCAGAGCGCGCGTAACCAGCTCGTCGTCGGAGAGCACTTTGTCCCAGTCGTGGATCAGACCGGCAGCAGCGGCATCAAAGCGGTCAACGCCGTAGACCTCGGCCAGATGAAGTGCGGTCTCGGCAACGCCCAGCGAATGCACATAGCGCTTGCGCTTATCCTTCATGCGAACATCGAGCAGCTCTTGAATGCGCTTGAGCAGCGCGCGCTCATCGCCCTCAAACTGATCCTCTACCGACAACGTAGACCCCCATCACTCAAAATCTTCTTGGCCCAAATCGGCATATAGCCTGCGTTTGCGAATGTAGCCGAGCACGGACTCGCTCGTAAGATAGCGCACGCTCATACCGCGGGCAACACGCTTGCGAATGTTCGTCGAGCTGATCGCCAGCGCCGGAATCTGAATATAGCGCACGTCGAACGGCAGCCCCGACTCTTTGATTCGGGCACGCGCCGTATCGATATCAAAGCCCGGTCGCGTCGCCGCAATAAAGGTAGCAAGCTCAGCGATTCGTTCGGCATCATGCCAAGTCACAATATCGATAATCGCGTCGGCGCCCGTAATAAAGTAGAGCTTTACCTGCGGCGGGTAAAAGTCGCGAAGGGCATGAAGCGTATCGGCCGTATAGGTTACACCCGGACGGTCGATCTCGAACCGGCTCGCCAAAAAGGCCGGGTTCGCGGCGGTGGCGAGGACCGTCATGGCATAACGGTCCTCGGCAGGCGTCACCGGCTTGTCAAGCTTAAAGGCAGGAGAGCCCGCCGGCATAAAGAGCACAGCGTCCAAGTCGAGCGACTCGCGCGCCTGCTCGGCGGTCACCAGGTGCCCGTAATGGATGGGATCAAAGGTGCCACCCATAATGCCGAGCCTAAACTCCTGCCCGTCCTCTAGAGGAAGCTCGGGCAGACCGATTCCACCGCGCAGCGACATGGCTTACTCGCCCTCCGAGGTCTCGGCATCGCCCGCGGCATCCGCCGCATCGACAACCTCGACTCCCTCATCCGCAGCATCGGCCACGTCAATGGCTTCAACGGCAACGTCCTCGCCAGCATCCTCGAGCTCCTCGTACTCCGAGAAGTCCTCGGCGCCCTCAAAGTCAAAGGCGCGCTGGCAAATGCGGACCTCGTCGCCCGCACGGCAACCGGCCTTCTCGAGCGCGTCGTCAACACCCATACGCGCAAACTTATGCTGCAGGTAAATGACGGCTTCCTCGTTTTCCCAGTCGGTCTGGATGACCATACGCTCAATGGCACGACCGACCACGCGGAAGGCACCGGGCTCTTCCTGAACAATGCGGAAACGCTTCTCACGCTGCAGGCGACGGCGCTCCCACTCATCGTCGCGCAGAACGACCGGCTCATCCGAGACAGCCAACTCGGCGCGCAGCTTAGCCACCTGCTCGCCCACGGCAAGCATCAGCGTGTTGAGGCCGGCGCCCGTCACGGCAGACACGGCAAAGAACATATGTCCATCGTCGAGCGCTGCGCGCTTGAGGTCGGCAATCTTGTCGGCCGTGCCCGGCGCATCGCACTTGTTGGCAACGACGATCTGCGGACGCTCCGAAAGCTCGGCGCCATACTGCTCGAGCTCGCGGTTGATGATGTGGTAATCCTCGACCGGATCGCGATCCTCAAAACCACCCGTCATGTCGACGACGTGCATGATCAGGGCCGTACGCTCAATGTGGCGCAGGAACTGGTGACCCAGGCCCTTACCCTCGCTCGCGCCTTCGATAAGACCGGGGACGTCGGCAACGACGTAAGAATATTCACCGGCACGCACCATGCCGAGGTTCGGCACGAGCGTGGTAAACGGGTAGTCAGCAATCTTGGGACGGGCGGCACTCATGCGCGCGATGAGCGATGACTTACCCACGGAGGGAAAGCCCACGAGCGCGGCATCGGCCATAAGCTTCATCTCGAGCTCGATCCAGTGCTCCTCGGCCGGTTCGCCCAACTGGGCAAAGGCCGGAGCGCGACGCACCGACGTCACAAAGTGCGTGTTGCCCAGACCGCCGGCACCGCCGGGCGCCACGACGACGCGCTCGCCGTCGTGCACCAGGTCGGCAATCTCAAACATCGGGGTCTGCGTCTCGGGATCGAGCTCGCGCACCACGGTACCCATAGGGACCTTGAGAATCAGGTCCTCGCCGCTCTTGCCGTTACGACGGGCACCCTGCCCGTGCGTGCCGCGCTCGGCGCGAAAGTGATGCTTAAAGCGGTAATCGATCAGCGAAGACAGCTGAGCATCGGCCTGGATGACGACATTGCCGCCACGACCGCCGTCGCCGCCATCGGGGCCGCCCTTGGGGACAAATGCCTCGCGCCTAAACGACATGCATCCGGCTCCGCCGTCGCCGCCGCACACGTTAATGCGGCTGATATCGGTGAACTGTGACAACAGAATCGCCTCCTACAAAAAAGAGGGAGACCCTTGAATCCTAAAACTCAAGTGCCTCCCACATATGTGCTCTATGAAGGGTGAATTACGCGTTCGAGAGCGGGCGTACGCTGACCCTGTGCTTGATACCCTTGTGGAACTCAACGGTACCGTCGACCAGCGCGAACAGCGTGTCGTCCTTACCACGGCCAACGTTCTCACCCGGGTGGATGTGCGTGCCGTGCTGACGGACGAGAATCGTGCCCGTGGTTACCGTCTGGCCGGCATAGCGCTTCGTGCCAAGGCGCTGACCGCGGGAGTCACGGCCATTACGGGAGGAACCGAGTCCTTTTTTGTGTGCCATTGTGTATACCTACTCTTTCGTTACGAGTGTAATCTACTCGGCGACGGGAGCCTCGGCAACAGCCTCAGCCTCTGCCTTGACAGCCTTCTTGGCGCGGGAGGTAGCCTGAACCTTCACGATCTTCAGCTTGGTGAGCTGCTGACGGTGACCCTTCAGACGACGATAGCGCTTGCGCTTGTGGAACTTGAAGACCAGCTGCTTCTCGCCCTTGAACTGCTCAACGATCTGAGCGGTAACCTTGGCCTTGGCCAGCTTGTCGGGATCGGTGACGATCTTCTTACCATCGTTGAGGAAGATAACCGGCAGGGTGACCTTGTCGCCCTCATTGCCCTCGATCTTCTCGACGGTGATGACATCGTCGGTGGCGACCTTGTACTGCTTGCCGCCCGTGTTAACGATTGCGTACATGTTTACTTGCCCTTCATGCATCAGTTAGTGCAACAGCCGAATATAGTAGCAGGCGAAAATACCCCCGTCAACGAGTGTGTGGAGCAAATCCACAAGTTCGCACAGGTATGGGGCTGACGAGTCGGCCCTCGTCGTCCTCGCATGCTTGATTCTGACGCTCGACATCGTAGGAGCAGATGGTCACGAGGTCTTGCATACCGGTGGAAACAATAGGTGCATCCACGCCCGGGGTCAAGCCCTGCAACAAAACATCAGCAGCAGAAAGCAAAATTTCCGGACGCATGGAGCCCTCGTTGTCGGCATGGGTGTCGAGCATGAGCACCAAATGGTCCGGGCGCTCCCCCGCCGTGAGCTCATAGCCCACGAGCGTGTGATCCAAATCCAAGCGCTTGCTCTTTTTTCCGCGCGCGTAGTCGATGCCATGATCCGCGCGCAGCGTGTCGATCGCACGACGCACCTCGTCGGCGCTTACGGGCGCCTCGGGATCCAGGTGTAAGTCGATGCGATACGACAGGCGCGTGAGCTGCGCCGTCAATGCCGGCGTGCGCACGTCGATGTACGCCGCCTCGATGGGCGCCAGATCGGCCGGAGACGCCGCAGCCAGGCGCTCAAACGCCTCGTCGAGCGCCACGAACTCGGTCATAAACAGGTCATACCACTCGCAGGTCGACGACGTACCAACCGGTAGCGCCGAAGAGAAGCCCACGCGCATGTGCGGAGAGAAGCCCTGCGTGACGGCATAGGGAAGTCCCGCACGGCGCACGATGCGCTCAATGGTATGGATCACTTCGAGATGGCCCAGGTACTTAAGGCGATCGCGCTTGCCATAGCGAACACGAAGTCTAAAGAGCGTGGGGTTGTCGGTCAGGCGCTCACTCATGCGCGATCACCCATCAATACATTCTTGGCGTGGAGCGTGGGGCAGATCCCGCAGCCGGTGCACGACGTACGGGTGCAGTCGGGAGTCGTGACGCCCTCGAGCGAGCGACGGTACTCGCGCTCGAGGAAACCGCGCGTGCAGCCGGGGCTCACATGCTCCCACGGCAGGCGCCAGTCCAACTCGTAGGGCAGGTGCACGAGCTCATTGAGGTCGATGCCGTTTTTGGCAGCAGCCTCCTTCCAGTTATCGAGCGAGAAATGCTCTACCCAGGCGTCAAAGCGAGAGCCCGAGCGCCAAGCATCGATGATGACGGGCGTCATGTCGCGACCGGCGCGGGACAGCGCGGCCTCGATGAGCGAAGTCTCGGCATCGTGGTAATGCACGCGGACGGCACGGTTGCGAACGCTCGTGATAAGCAACTTCTGGCGACGCTTGACTTCGTCGTAGTCGAGCTGCGGGCACCACTGGAACGGCGTGGCAGCCTTGGGGATAAAGACCGAAACCGAGATGGACACCGAGATCGAGCCGCGACGAGCCTTGGGCACCACGGAACGACCGAGCTCCAGCACGTGATCGGCCAGATTGGCGATGGCCACGATGTCCTCATCGCGCTCGCCGGGAAGGCCCATCATAAAGTAGAGCTTCATGCGGTTCCAGCCGGCCTCGAAGGCCGCCTTGGCCGCACGGTCCAGGTCCTCCTCGGTCACGTTCTTGTTAATGATGTCGCGCATGCGCTGGCTGCCGGCCTCGGGCGCGAACGTCAGTCCGCCCTTCTTTTCGCCGGCGACCGACTCGGCCATATCCACGCCAAACGAATCCAGGCGCTGCGACGGAATAGACACGCGAATACCCGTATCCTCCAGGCGACGGTTGAGCCTGCCGAGCACGTCGCGAATGCAGGAGTGGTCGGTCGTGGAGAGCGAGGTCAGCGACACCTCGTCATAGCCAGTCTTTTCCAGGCCCTGAATCACCGACGAGACGATCTGGTCGGCCGAGCGCTCGCGCACCGGGCGATACGTCATGCCGGCCTGACAAAAACGACAGCCGCGGGCGCAGCCGCGCAGGATCTCGATAGACAGGCGGTCGTGAACCAGCTGCGCATAGGGCACGCACGACTGCGACAGCGGATTTGTGGCGCCGAAATCCTCAACGACGCGCTTGTAGACCACGGTCGGCGCATCCTTGCCCTCACGCGGCACGGTGTAGCCATGCGGCGAGCAGGGCTCGTCGTGACGAACCTCATAGAGCGACGGCACGTAGTTGCCGGCAATGGATGCAAGCTGCTCAACAATCTGCGAGCGCGGGACTCCTTCGTCACGCAGACGGCGATGCAGCTGGCAGGTCTCGAGCAGCGATTCCTCGCCCTCGCCGATGAGGATGGCATCGAAGAAGGCCGCGTACGGCTCGGGGTTGTACACCGAGGGGCCGCCGGCGATGATGATAGGGTCGTCTTCGCCTCGGTCGGCCGCCAACAGTGGAATGCCAGCGAGGTCGAGTGCCTCGAGGAAGTTCGTCACCGCCATCTCGTGCGGCACATGCAGACCGACGATATCAAACGAAGCGACCGGCGCTGCACCCTCAAGCGAGAGCAGCGGAATGCCCGCCTCGCGCATAGCGTCACCCATATCGGGCCACGGCACATAGCCACGCTCGCAGGAGATGCCCTCGGCCTGGTTAAGGATGTTGTAGAGGATGGCGATACCCTGGTTGGGCAGACCAACCTCGTACACATCCGGGTAGATCAGGCAGCAACGGTAGTCGGCATCGGCCTTGGAAAGCGTGCCCCACTCGTGATCGATATAGCGGCTCGGTTTCTCGACCTTGGCGAGCAGCGGCTCAATTAAATGAAAACAGTCTTGGTATGCAACGCGCAACGGAAAACCCCTAAGCAGCGAGATCGGATGCGTCCTGGTAGGACGCCATAGGACGGGTAGCGCCCGCGACCGTGGTCACCAGATCGCGAACGCGGGAGAACGTGGCAGTGACCACCTCGTTGGCACGGCTGTAGTCGACATCGCGCTCGTAGAGCGAAACGAGCGCACGGCCCATGCCATAGGTGCCCGCGGCAGCAGTGAGCGCCTTGACGGCAAACCCAATATGCGGCGTCTGCTTGACAAGTGCGCGGGTGACCGCGCGGATCACAAGACCGCCGGCAAGCACGCCCGCGACCTCGTAGCCACGCTCGGGCTTAATGCCGCGTCCAAAGACGGCAGCGAGCTCAAAGAGCATGCCCACCTGCGCCAGCGCCATAACGGGATAATCGGCGCCCGGCAAAAACACCAGCGCACCGGTCGCCATATTGGTGAGCGCGCACGAGGTGATGATACGATTGGCCGCAGCGATGCGCATGAAGGCAAAGTTCGCCGCAAAAGCCGTTTCCTTGTCGGTGCGATCGAGAATCCAGCGGGCAAGCGTCTCGAGCAGATACGTCTTATCGGTTGCCGCTACCACGCCGAGCATGGGCGTAGACTCCTCGATAAACGGCACCTCCACAGCAGACTCGGCAAGCACGCACACGGGCGCGCCGGCGATCACGAGCTCCTGCACGGCACTCTCCAAGCGGTCGGAACCACACGAGAGCACCAGCACCACATCGGTATCGGTCTTTGGAGCAATTCGCTCCTCCCCCAGACGCTCGACGCGCACAATGCCCGAGGTCGTCTGCGGCACAAAGGCATCACGCACCGTCTCGGCCAGAAAGCGCGAGGCGGACGAATCCAGATAGACCGAAACGCGCACCGGCGTATCGGAATCCTTCTTAACGGACGCGCCCATCTTAAAAGCGCGGGTCAGCTTATCTACGGGAATTTTCATAGCAAACCCCTCCAGCGGTTACGCGGCGCCCGAACGATGCCGCCATATGGATTGTACGATACCCACCGTCAGCAGCTGAATCATCATCGAAGACGAACCGAAGCTAATAAACGGTAGCGGAATACCGGTAATCGGCATCATGCCGATGCACATGCCGATGTTCTCGAAGGTCTGGAACGCCCACATGCCAACGATGCCCACGCACGACAGGCGCAGGAACAGCGACTCACACTTAAAGGCGACGCGAATCGTCGAAAAGATCAGCAGCACGTAGAGACACAGGAGCAAAAAGGAGCCGCAGAAGCCAAAGGTCTCGGACAAAAAGGCGAAGACGAAGTCGGTGTGGAACTCAGGCAGAAAGCCGCCGGCCGACTGCGTCGCATGACCCAAACCCTTACCAAAGAAGCCGCCCGAGCCAACGGCGATAAGCGACTGCTGCAGGTTGTAGGCATCGTCCGAATCGGCATTATCGGGGTCGATAAAGACCGTCAGACGGTTCATCTGATACTGCTTGATGAGCACATCGTGGCCGAGCAACGAATCAAAAACCGAATCGAGCGCCAGAACGAGGGCCACCAGGCCCACGAGCAGGGCCAGGGTCGACAGCACCCATTCGCGGCGTGCGCCGCTCATACAAATGACGATGGCGCCCGAAACCAACACAACCAGGCCCGAGCCCAGGTCGCCCATGGCAACGACGGCCAAAAACGGAATGGACAGCATGCCGCAGAGCTTGACGTAGTCGCGAACGGTATCGATGCGACCGTTATACTGCGAGCCAAGCGTAGCAATAAAGAAGATGGTGATGAGCTTGGCAAGCTCAAC
>DBEZQF010000153.1:0-6025 GCA_048254795.1 Collinsella sp.
CTCGATGGTCACCTTGCGCTCGGGCACGCGGCTCCAGGGGATATCGTCGCTCTCGGGCGTGTAGTCGGCGTCGGGGCCATCCCACACGTCGCTGGGGTTGAGGCAGCGCTGCATGTACCAGGCGCGCGGCGTGTTGTAGACGTGGTCGCTGTCGCTGTGCGAGCCAAAGGCCTCGCGCGGGTTAAAGACCGCAGCCGGGCCGTAGCCCTCGACGCCCAGCGTCAGGTCCAGATGCCACTCGGCCATCCAGGAGCGCAGGTCGGCGGAACACATGTGGTCGGCCTGGGCGCCCTCGGCGTCATCCAGGTCAAAACTGTCGATGCCCAGCTGGTTGGGCATGGTTACATAGGCGTCGTCGGGCACGCGCTTGGCGATCCAGTGGTGGCCGCCGATGGTCTCGAGCCACCAGATCTCGTCCACATCACTAAAGGCGATGCCGTTGTTCTCGTAGGTGCCGTAGCGCTCGAGCAGGTCGCCCAGGATACGAACGCCGTCGCGGGCGGACTTGGCGTAGGGCAGGACCAGGGTCACCATATCCTCCTCGCCCAGGCCACCAGGCTGCGCCGGCACATAGCCGTCCTCACCCTCGTTGCCCTTGGCGGGCACGTAGTCCACAAGCGGGTCGGCACCGCGAACGCGCTCGTTGGTAGTGAGCGTCTCGGTTGCGGACATGCCCACATTGAGCTCGTTGAAACCGGCCTCGGCCCAGATGCCGTGGCCCGGGACAACATCGGGGACGCTCGTGTAGCGCATGGGGTTATTGGGCAGTTCAACGGTCAGGTGGCTCAGGACGCTCGTGTAGACGCGCGGCTGCTCGTCGGGATGCACCACGCGCATACGCTTGGGCTCAAACACCCCGTTGGACGAGTCCTCGTTACGCGCGACCAGGGTCGACCCGTCGTAGCTCGCGTTCTTACCGACCAGAATCGTTGTGCACGGCATGCGCATCCTCCTTGAGCGAAGAAATCAAACGGCAACAGTGTATCGCTTCGACGCAAAAAGGGCGAAACCACGGCCTCGGCAGCCCCCGTGGTCAAAAAATGCCAAATATGAGTACTGTCACCAATTTAGTGGCAGCAAATTTCCCTGTAACGAGTGCCGAAAATCCCCATTTGCCCAAAAGCAAGACAACGTTATTCCCCATAAGTTCAATAAAATAGGCTTCCTAACGATAATGGATACCGTTAGGAAGCCAAAAAGACGTAAGACATATGTGACTATCTTGGCAACAGTACTCATATTTGGCATTGTTTGACCACGTGGTATATAGCTAACCCCCTCAAACAGCCCAAAACGCCTATTTCGATGCGCGCTCCGCCGCCTCAATCACGTGTTTGGCGAGAATCGCGGTGGTCACAGCCCCCACGCCGCCCGGCACGGGGGTGATGGCACCAACAACCGGCGCCGCGGCAACAAAATCGACGTCACCCACCAGCTTGCCAGCGTCCTCATCCCAGTTAATGCCCACATCGATGATCGTCTGGCCCTCGCGAACCGCGTCCACACCAATCGTGTGCGCGCGCCCAACGGCCGCAACCACAATATCAGCCGCACGGCACTCGGCAGCAAGGTCGCGCGTATGCGTATGGCACGTCGTCACGGTGGCATTGCGCGCCGTAAGCATGGCGGCAACGGGACGCCCGATCACCAGCGAGCGCCCGACCACAGCAACCTTAGCTCCATCCAGCTCAACGCCGTAATGATCCAGCAAAGCAAGCACGGCTTCGGCTGTGCAGGGGGCAAAACCCTCGCCGCGCCCCGAAAGCGTGGTGAGCAGCGAAGCCGGCGTCATGGAGTCAACGTCCTTGGCGGGATCGAGCACTGCGGCGACGGCGTTCTCGTCAAGGCCGGCGGGCAGCGGGCGGAACATCAAACAGCCATGAACAGCCAAGTCGGCATTAATGCCCTCGACGGCCGTCAACAGCTCGTCCTGCGAAACATCGGCAGGAAGCAAAACGCGGCGAGCCTCAATGCCAACCTTCTCGCAGCGCTTGAGGGCACCGCGCTCGTAGGACAGGTCGTCCTCGCGCTCGCCCACACGAACGATGGCCAGCGTCGGTACAACACCGCGCTCGCGCAGGGCTGCACAGCGAGCAGCAAGTTCCTCGGTCAAAGCGCGAGCAACGGGAGCACCCTTCAGCAGTTCAGCCATGGCTATCCTCTCTTCCTTGCAGCGTCGGAGGCGCGGCGCGCCAGCGCATCGGCGCGCGGCAACCATGTGTCGAGCAACTCATCACACGCCGTCTCGAGCTCCTCAGCACGAACGCGATCTTTCATAGACGTGGTGTTCGCAAAGAGCGTCAAGCTCGCGCCCTGCATAGCGGCACGGCAGAACACGGCGCCGCACGCCACATCGGACAGCAGTTGGCGCGAACCCTTATCGGCCATGTCCTCGAGCAGCGCCAGCGCACGACCGCACGCATCCATAATGCGGTACGGCGGCATGGCTGCCACGTGCAGTGCATCCTGAATCGCAGCCGGTCGAGCCGGATCATCGCGCGGAATACCGTACGCCGCCGACACTTGGCCGTACGCACGAACGTCCTCGGCAACCAACTCGACAAGCTCCTGGGCCAGCTCATCAGCCTGGGTAAACGCGCGCGTCAGGTCATCCGCACGATCAGCAAGCGCGGGATTGGTCGCACCGTAGCGGGCAACCATTCCGCACAGCGAGGCGCCCAGCGCGCCCACAAAAGCGCTCGCGCTGCCACCACCGGGAACCGGCTCGCGCGCGGCCAGCGCCTCGGCAAACCCGCGGCAGGTCTTGTCCATCATCTCTTGGCTCATACGCATGCACCTTCAAGTCATATACATCGGTCGGGCGGCAACCACCGACCGACCGCATCGATCACATAATGGTGCATAGTCTAGCCCATAAGTACATAAGCGTCAGCGCACCTGGTCATCGCGGATTTCTATGACGAACGATAGGCGTCGGCACCGCAAACATGGGACACATGGTTCACCTTTCGGGACTTCCGGACGTCACAAACTGGGACATATCTATAAACAAGGAACCTATTGGGGCAATGCCCGCGTACACGCGCCCCTTTAAAACACCGGGCGCCCAACCCCGGGGAGGGCCGACAGCATCGGCTCTCCCCTCTTTTGCGACCGCACATATTGCCACTTGTCGGCACAATTCCAGCCCCCAGAATGGGACACATGGCCCACCCTAGTGAGCCGTCCACGCGTACAGTAAAGGCAGGTAATCCGTGGGCGGTTACAGATCGAGGAGGACACGACCATGAAAAAGAAGGCCTTTGCGATTCTCACCCTCTGCATCAGTCTCTTTGCCGCAGTTGCCCTGGTGGGCTGCGGTGGCAGCGGCGGCGCTACCGGAAGTGGCGGTGGCGGCGGAGCAGAAAAACCAGCCGTGGATATGAGGACCGACTTCATTTGGTTTAAGGTCGAAGTCCCCGAGGGCGTCGAGATCACCGACGTTGCCGGCGATACCGCCGACAGGGCCCAGTTTAAGTTCACCGAGAGCGAGCATGCCAGCGACCGCTTCATCCCCGTCTTCGATCCTGACAAGAACGCCGATGAACTGTTTGACTACGAGGCAAAGTGGAAGGCCAACTCCGGATGGACCGAGAGCGATCCCGTTAAGTACAACGGCAAGACCTGGCGCAGCGCCTACTTTACGCACTCGGGCGGCGTGACGACCGAGTACTTCACTGACGTTGACGGCGGCAGCGTGTACGTACGTATCGACAATGTCGAGGAGCACAAGGACGCCGTCGAGACCATGATGGAGTCTCTGGAATTTGCCGACGACATCGCCAAGGCCAAGACCGAGGCCATGGACGTTAAGCTCGAGGATATCGAGATTAAACGCTAAGCGACTGGCGAGAGCAGCGGGAAACACGGGCGCAGCGTAAACAAGCGACGGTATCCCAGCGCTTCGTACCAAGGGAGGGCCGGTAAACCGACCCTCCTTTTCTTATGCCGGTAGCCGACGAACGCGAGGACGCCGGACGCCGGAACCGCCCCAAATGTGGCAACAGTACGAACACGACAAACACCCCAACGCGTCCACCCGCCGATTTATTGCGCCGCGCAGACAATTAAACCGGCGTCTTTAAACATCTGGGCAGTATAGTGACCAAAACTATCGCATAACCGCACTCTGCGAATGGAGAAGTTATGACCGAACACCACGCCATCAGCCGTCGAGCATTCACGTTGGGCCTTGGACTTGCAGCGTTGTCGCCACTTGCAAGCCTGCCCGAAACCGCAGTACCGGGCATTCCCCTGCGCGCGGCATTTGCAGAAGACACGCCCACATCGGCGGTCAACCTCGACAAGTTCGTCATTCGCCTTCGCCCCGCGGGCTATTTTCGCACCGCGAGCGTCAACCAAGACGGCAACGTTCGCGGCAACGTCTGCCACCTGTTTAACGACGGCACGTCCAGCAAGCTCATCCTTGAGAACGTAACGACCAAGAATGACGATACAAACTGGTATGCTATCCGCACCTTGCTCAATTTCGAAGAGCATAAAAAGACGGGCTACAGCATTTGGTCGGTCGACGACGACTCGGACAAAGATGGAAAGGTCATCCACGTATGGGGCGGCGAGTATGACAACAAGCCCAGCCGCGCTTTTGCGTTCGAACGTCAATCAAACGGAACCTATATCATTCGAGACCGCACGGTCGAGAAAGAAACCGAGAAAAAAGACATTAAGTACCTGGCAATAGAATCGGACGGCAAAGACCAGGACAACAATAAGATCTGCCATAAGAGTAAGAGCATTCCGTGGGAGCTAGAACTTGTCGGTTACGACATGGGCAAGATCAATACCACAGTTAGAAGTATCGACTGGACCACGTATAGCAGCTACGTCGACGGACCATGCTGGATGAAATACGTCGACGACAACAAGTACCTCGACGAGCTGAGTATCCCGGGCACGCATGATTCGGGCACCTGCAGCGTGGACAACGACACCGAGCCCCAATCCTCACAAGCAAAGTGCCAGCAGGATTACATCCCGACGCAGTTGCTCGAAGGCATTCGCTATTTTGATATCCGACTCGGAAGGAACGACGAGAACGGCGACCCCGGTATCGACCATGGAAGATGCTACCTGCTCAAAAAAGACGGGGGCTTTATGCATCTCTCCGATGTCATCGGTTACTTCAAAACATTTTTGAACGAAAACCCGTCAGAAACGCTCATCATGCTTGCGTCACGAGGCAACGACGAGGCTACCGACGAAAGCGTTACGACGGCTTTCGCCAAGGTTATGCACGATAATCCCGATCTGTTCTACACGTCGAGCCGAATCCCCACACTGAACGAGGTGCGCGGAAAGATCGTCCTGCTGCGTCGATTTGTACTCGCCGGCAACAGCGTAAGCAGCCACACGTGGGGCCTCGATCTCACCCAATGGGACAACAAAATCAAGGCGCATTCCGGGCAGTCGATGTGCCTCGTCCAAGACGCGCGAGGCTTTGAGACTACGGGCAATGCGGGCGACAAAGAGCCCTATTGCACCAAGGTATACGCCCAGGACCATTTTGAATGCACCGGAACCGACAAGATTAGCTGGGTCGATATGGCGCTGCGAGAGACGACCAATCTCACGCGCAACAAGGTGGACGTCGAGGACAATGATGGCGCCAAGGTGCAAGTCCTGGAACGCTGCTGGTCTATCAACTACACCAGTTGCACGAATTACAAACAAGGAAGCAATCCTTTTACCGCGGCGCGAGTGGTCAACGAGCATCTGTACAAGAGCCAGTACATCAATCCCAGCGGCAGCGATAAAACAAAGTCAGATTGCCTCAAGCACGTTGGCATTATCGCGTCCGACTTTGTCGATTCGGCACTGGCCCGGAGCATCTACCAACGCAATTACGATACGGAGCACAAGCAGACGGCTTCGTACTATCTCCCGTACTATCTCCCGACCCGCATGCGCATGACGTACGGCGACTCGCTGAGCGATGCCTCATTCCAGGATGGCAAGACCGTTGGCGAGGGTCATTTCCGCCTTGCCGACAGCAGCAACGCGCTCA
>DBEZQF010000154.1:0-1132 GCA_048254795.1 Collinsella sp.
GCGTCGCGTCAGTTTGTTATCATAAGAGAGTTTATGGACTTCCAGCACCGCCGTTTTCGGCGAGGGTGCTATAGCAAAAGGAGGATACCCAATGCTGTCTGTTGACGAGCAAATGCGTATCATCACCTCGGGCGCCGCGCAGATCGTTCCCGAGGCCGACCTTCGCAAGAAGCTTGAGAAGGGCGAGCCCCTCAACATCAAGCTCGGCGTCGACCCCACCAGCCCCGACCTGCACCTGGGCCACGCCGTGCCGCTGCGCAAGATGCGTCAGTTCCAGGACCTGGGCCACAACGTCACCCTCATCATCGGCAACGGTACCGCGTTGATTGGCGACCCTTCGGGCAAGAATTCCACCCGTCCGCAGCTTTCGCAGGAGCAGATCGAGGCCAACGCCGAGACCTACGTGAGCCAGGCCATGAAGATCCTGGATCCCGAGAAGACCACCATCGTGCACAACGGTGACTGGATCCTTTCGATGGACCTGGCCGGTCTGCTGCAGGTGTGCTCCAAGTTCACCGTCGCCCGCATTCTTGAGCGCGATGACTTTACCAAGCGCTACCAGTCTCAGACGCCGATCGCCCTGCACGAGTTCCTGTATCCCGTGATGCAGGCTTTCGATTCCGTGCAGATCAAGGCCGACGTGGAGATGGGCGGTACCGACCAGCTCTTCAACCTGCTCGCCGGCCGCGAGCTTATGGAGAAGATGGGCATGGAGCCGCAGATTGCGCTCACCATGCCGCTGCTCGAGGGTACCGACGGCGTGCGCAAGATGTCCAAGTCCTATGGCAACTACATCGGCCTGACCGACGCGCCCAAGGATATGTTCGGCAAGACCATGTCCATCCCCGATGAGATGATCGGCAAGTACTACCGCCTGGCGAGCTCGCTCACCCCGGCCGAGGTCGACAAGATCGACGCTGCTCTGGCCGACGGCTCTGCCGATCCCTATGAGCTCAAGCGCGCTCTGGGCCGCGACCTGTGCGACACCTACCACGGCGCCGGCGCCGGAGACGAGGCTCAGGCCGAGTTCGACCGCGTGTTCAAGGAGGGCCAGCTTGCCGACTTCCCCGAGAAGCATGTCGAGCTGACCGTCAACGACGAGGGCCAGATCTACCTCGCCGGCCTGCTCAAG
>DBEZQF010000155.1:0-4366 GCA_048254795.1 Collinsella sp.
CATGGACTTCCCCAACCCCGATAAGCAGGGCAAGGGCAAGAAGCGCAAGGGCGGTCACAACAACGAAGAGGACCACTACAGCCGCATGGCTCGCGAGGCCGAGGAGTACAGCCGCGAGAAGGTGCTCGAGGAGGCTCGTGCTGCCGTCGAGGAGGCCTCTCGTGAGTCCACCGGTCGTCGCAAAAAGCGCAAGGAGAAGCGCGAGCGCGAGGCCGCAAAGGCTCAGGAAGAGCGCAAGATTGAGGAGGCGCTGGCCCAGGGCGTGAACCCCGAGGACCTCGACGCCATCAAGGTCTCCCAGGGCGTTACCGTCCAGGAGCTCGCCGAGGCGCTCGACGTTCCGGCCAACGACATCATCAAGCGCCTGTTCCTGCTGGGCACGCCGCTTACCATGACGCAGTCCATGTCCGACGACCTCGTCGAGCTCGTTGCCGACGACCTGGGCCGCCAGATCAAGATCATTACCCCCGAGGAGGAGAACACCTTCTCGTTCTACGACGATCCCGCCGACCTTAAGCCGCGTGCCCCGGTCGTCACCGTCATGGGCCACGTCGACCACGGCAAGACGAGCCTCCTCGATGCCATCCGTCACACCGGCGTCGCTGCCGGCGAGGCGGGCGGCATTACCCAGGCCATCGGCGCTTCGCAGGTCATGATCAACGACCGCAAGATCACCTTCATCGATACCCCCGGTCACGCCACCTTTACGGCCATGCGTGCCCGCGGCGCCAAGGTGACCGATATCGTCATTTTGATCGTGGCCGCCGACGACGGCGTTATGCCCCAGACCATCGAGTCGATCAACCACGCCAAGGCCGCCGGCGTTCCCATCGTCGTCGCCGTCAACAAGATCGATAAGCCGGGTGCCAACCCCGACCGCGTGCGCCAGGAACTCACCGAGTACGGCATCATCCCCGAGGAGTGGGGCGGGCAGAACATGTTCGTCAACATCTCGGCCAAGCAGAAGATCGGTATCGACGACCTGCTCGAGACCGTGCTGCTCCAGGCCGACGTGCTCGAGCTCAAGGCCAACCCTGATACGTTCGCTTCGGGCAACGTCCTCGAGGCTAAGCTCGACAAGGGCCGCGGCTCGGTTGCCACGGTGCTCGTGACCCGTGGTACCCTGCACGTGGGCGACACGCTGGTCGCCGGCCTCACCTATGGCCGCGTCCGTGCCATGCTCGACCCCAAGGGCAACGCCGTCACCGAGGCCGGTCCCTCCGACGCCGTCGAGATCTTGGGCCTGCAGTCCGTGCCCAACGCCGGCGATGAGTTCCGCGTGTTCGAGGACGAGCGCGAGGCGCGTGCGCTGGCCGACGAGCGTTCGCTCAAGGCCCGTATCGAGGAGCAGAGCCGCGTGAAGCACGTGACGCTCGAGAACCTCTTCGAGACCATCGCCGACGCCGAGGTCAAGGAGCTCAACCTGATCATCAAGGCCGACGTCCAGGGCTCCATCGAGGCCCTTCAGGACTCCCTCGACAAGATGGATCAGTCCGAGGTGCGCATCAACACGATCCATTCCGCCGTTGGTGCCATCAACGAGACCGACGTCGTCCTGGCCGACGCCTCCAACGCCATCATCATCGGCTTTGGCGTCCGTCCCGACGGCAAGGCCCGCTCCGCCGCCGAGCGCGAGGGCGTCGAGATCCGTTGCTACGACGTCATCTACAAGTGCCTCGAGGACCTCGACGCTGCCCGCATCGGTATGCTCAAGCCCACCGAGGTCGAGGTCTCCACGGGTTCCGCGACCGTCCTGGACACCTTCAAGGTGCCCAAGGTCGGTATCGCCGCCGGTGTCCGCGTCGAAGAGGGCGAGATCGCCGCGACCGATTCCGTGCGCCTGGTGCGCGACGGCATCGTGGTCTTCAACGGTAAAATCGCCTCGATGCGCCACTACAAGGACGAGGCCAAGAGCCTCAAGAGCGGCTCCGAGGGCGGTATTGGCCTGGAGAACTTCCAGGACATCAAGCCTGGCGACACCATTGAGGGCTACCGCATCGACCAGGTTGCCCGTACCGAGTAGGGGGTAGCGCTATGAAGCAAACGCAGGCAACCCGCCGTCTGGGCGAGCAGCTTCGCGAGAAGCTCGGTTATATCCTGCTCTTTGAGGTTTCCGATCCGCGTCTCGACCTGGTCACCCTGACCGCGGTCGAGGTCGCGGTGGACCGTTCGTTCGCGCGCGTGTACGTGTCGTGCGACGCGAGCCGCTACGAGGAGGTCATGGAGGCGCTTGCCAGCGCCAAGGGCCGCATCCGTAGCCTGTTGGCCCGCTCGCTCGATTGGCGCGTCACGCCCGAGCTCGATTTTCGCATCGATCGCTCGACCGATGAGGCCGAGCGCATCACGCGTGCGCTGGAAAACGTTCCCGCCACGCTTGCGATCGAAAAGGACGAGGACGGCTATCCCATAGCGGATGCCGCCCAGGAGGCAGCTTTAGATGAGTAATTCCGCCGACCTCGCATCGTGCGAGTCTGCAGATATTCAGCGACGCATCCTCGAGCTCATCGAGGGTGCGTCCTCCATTGCGATTTCGGGACATACGTCTCCCGATGGTGACGCCCTGGGCTCCGTGCTGGGTCTGGGCTTATCGCTTATGAAGTTTTTCCCCAACAAGGACATTGCCCTGCTGCTGGCAGACGATGACCCGGTTCCGCGCATCTACCGCTTTATGGAGGGCGCCGGCCGTCTGGTGCCGGCATCTGCGTATACCGGCAATCCGGACCTGTTCATCTCGGTGGACGTGCCGGTCGTCGAGCGTCTGAACAACTCCGCCGAGGTGCTCCGCCGCTCGTCGCATGTGGTGTGCTTCGATCACCATCCGGCGCGCGAGGAATTTGCCGAGCTGAGCCTGAGGTGCGTCGGCGCCGCGGCCTGCGCCATGATCATCGACCGCTTTTTGGACAATTGCGGCATTGTGGCTCGCAACGGTGTCGCGACCTGCCTGCTGTGCGGCCTGGTGACCGATACCGGTCGTTTTCAGTACCAAAACGCCGATGCTGCTGCGTTCCATGCCGCCTCGCGCCTGGTCGCGCACGGTGCCGATCCGGCGCGCGTCGCGCTCGAGGTCTACCAGAGCATGCGCGTTGAGTTTTTGCACCTCAAGTCCATTGTCATGGGTCGCATTAAGACGGTCGCGCATGGGCGCGTGGCGTATAGCTATGCCTACCAGAGCGACCTTGAGGCCTGCGGTGTCACCTCGGACGAGTGCGACGGCCTGGTCGATGTGGTGCGTTCGGTGATGGGCGTCGAGGTCTGCATGTTCTTAAAGGGCATTGAGGGCGATACCAAGGTGCGTGGCAACCTGCGCTCCAAGGGCGACCTCGATGTGTCCGAGATTGCTGCCAACTTTGGCGGTGGCGGGCATCATGCCGCCGCCGGCTTTTCCAACAACGGAACAATTCGCGAGACGCTCGCCGTGGCACTTCCCATGCTGGCCGAGCTGGTGGGGGAGGATCCCGCTTCGGTGACCGTCGAGCTCTAACTTATTGGATGGTACATGGCTCGTCGAACGCCTTCTCAATTGAATATGCTGCTCGCCGTCGATAAGCCGGTGGGCTGCACGTCCCATGACGTGGTCTCGCAATGCCGACGCGCCCTCCATGAGCGGCGCGTCGGCCATGCCGGTACGCTCGACCCCATGGCATCGGGTGTCATGGTTGTGGGCGTGGGTCAGGCCACCCGTCTGCTGGGCATGCTCACGCTCGATACCAAAAGCTACGTCGCCGATATTTCGTTTGGCGCCGAGACGAATACCGATGATGCGGAGGGCGAGGCGGTCCGCACGGTGGCTGTTGCCAACGAGCTCCGCGATCCTGCCTATGCGCGTGAGCAATTGGCCTCCATGCTGGGTCCGCAGATGCAGGTGCCGCCGGCGTTTTCGGCTATCTCGGTCAATGGCGTTCGTGCCTACAAGTCTGCTCGCGAGGGCAATGCGGTGGACCTACCTCCGCGTCCCGTCGAGGTCTATGCCGCCGACCTGATCGCCGTGGGCGGCGAAGGTGATACGTGCGTGTGGACCGTGGCGTTCTCGGTGAGCAAGGGAACCTATATCCGAGCGCTCGCTCGCGACCTGGGCCGCGCCTGCGAGAGCGCCGCGCACATTTCCGCGCTGCGCCGCACGGCCTCCGGTATTGTTTCCGTTGGCGCCTGTCATGCGGTTGAGGAGCTTTCTCCCGAGTCCGCGGCGGGGTTTGCACTGGATCCCATTGCGGCCCTGGGCGCTACGCGTGTTGACTTGCCGGGCAATCTTGCCGACGACCTGCTCTGCGGCCGACGCATTCCCGTTGAGCGTGCGCTTGCCGATTTCGATTCCTCGAAGGCGCCGTTTGCGTTGGTGCTCGATGGGGGACTCAAGGCGCTCGCCCGC
>DBEZQF010000156.1:0-4507 GCA_048254795.1 Collinsella sp.
CTCCGAGCCCTTCAGCGCCAAGCTCTCCCGCATGCACAACAATACCAACGTGCTCGCCTTTGGCGCCCGCGTCGTGGGCTCCGAGCTCGCCAAGATGATTGTCGACGAGTGGCTCGACGCCGAGTTTGAGGGCGGTCGTCACGAGCGTCGCGTTAACCTCCTCAACGAGATCGATCACACGCGCGGCCTTAAGATCGTCGACGAAGCCTAAACTATTCAGTGCCACAAGCTAACAGCAGGGGCCCGCTCGGAACAGATGTCCGAGCGGGCCCCTGCATAGATTTTGGAATAAAAGGGCACCGCAGATGGAGTTCCGCGGCGCCCAAGCCACACGCTAACAGCTTTAAGGAGTCAAAGCTGGTTTAGCCAAAGAAGCGCTTGATCTCAATCTCGGCGTTCTCCAGGCAGTCGGAGCCGTGGATCACGTTGGCGTTGACATCGACGGCAAAGTCGCCGCGGATGGTACCAGGAGCAGCGTCAAGCGGATTAGTAGCGCCCATGAGGGTGCGCATCTTAGCAACAGCGGAGAGACCGGAAACGACCATCTTGACGACCGGACCGCTCGTCATAAAGTCGCAGAGACCGCCAAAGAAGGGCTTGTCGGCCAGATGGGCGTAGTGCTCCTCGACGGTAGCGCGCTCGAGCGTGGTCATCTCCATGCGCTCGATGACAAGGCCGCTGCGCTCAATGCGAGCAACGATCTCGCCGATCTTGCGGTCGCGCACGGCGTCGGGCTTAATCATGATGAAGGTCTTCTCGATAGCCATAAAAGTAGCCTTTCAAGTAGGTTCGCGCGTGCCCAAGTCCCATTCCGGCACCCGCCTGGACTGCATCGTAACAGAGTTTTAGCTGCAGTTAAACAAAAAGCTGTTTATTGAAACGTTGCAATTTATTAAAGCGCTCCATATGTGTCACTTCTGTTTCGAAGCCCGATTAGAGTACCATCCGACCGCCCATCAACCGCATCGAACAGAGCAGGCGGTCGGTTGCCGCCCGCGAACGTAACCCCTTCACAACCTGCCCAAAGGTCCTACAGAAGTTCTCGACAAGCCCCTCCCCCATAGCAACAAAATACGGGCGCCCACATCAGCAGGCGCCCGTAAAGTGAAAACGATTTATCAATAAATGGCCAAAACGGCTTCAGCCAAATCCCTACTTTACCCCGTGGCCCATCTCGACGACCTTAGTCAGCGATCCAAACACGCCCTCGTCGGCCACGAGCTGTGCCTCGGCGCGCTGCAGCTGCACGGCAACGGCGGCAGGGGCGGTGCCGCCCTCGGTCGTGCGCGCGGCGACAATCGACGGGATGTCGAGCGCCTCGGTAATGTCGCGCTCAAAGAGCGGGCTTGCCTCATGGAACACCTCAAACGGCAGGTCCTCAAGATTGCAGCCGCGCTTCTCACACATCAGAACCAGATGCCCCACCACGGCATGAGCCTCGCGGAACGGCAGACCACGCTTAGCCAGGTAATCGGCAACATCGGTGGCGGCAAGGTGACCCACGCCGCACTCGCGCGCCATGGCATCCTCGTTGACGGCCCAAGTCGAAATCATACCGGCCATAACCGACAGGCACTGCATGAGCGTATGGGCGGTATCGAGCGCGCCCTCCTTGTCCTCCTGCAAATCCTTGTTATAAGCAAGCGGCAGGCCTTTCATGGTCACGAGCAGCTGCACCAGGTTGCCATACACACGGCCGCTCTTGCCGCGAATAAGCTCGGCAAAGTCGGGATTCTTCTTCTGCGGCATGATAGACGAGCCGGTGGAGTAGGAGTCTGAAAGCGTGATAAAGCCAAATTCGGAGCTCGACCACAGCACGATCTCCTCGGAAAGACGCGACAGGTGCATCGCCATGACGGATCCGGCGTAATGCAGATCGAGCAGGAAATCACGGTCGGAAACCGCATCGAGCGAGTTGGGAATCACGCCCGCAAAGCCAAGTTCGGCAGCCGTCATCTGGCGATCGAGCGGATAGCTCGTACCGGCAAGCGCGGCAGCACCCAGCGGGCAGTTGTCGGCGGCATCAAAGGCGGCCTTCAGGCGCGTAAAGTCGCGCGCGAACATCCAGGAATACGCCAGCAGATGATGCGAGAGCAGCACGGGCTGAGCGTGCTGCATATGCGTGTAGCCCGGCAGAATCACCTTGTCGTACTTCTTAGCCGCATCCACCAGCACATGGCGCAGCTCAAGATTGGCCTCCATGAGCTCCTTGGCCAGCGCCTTGACGCCCAGGCGCGTATCGGTCGCCACCTGGTCGTTGCGCGAACGGCCGGTATGCAAGCGCTTACCGGCCTCGCCGATGCGACGCGTCAGCTCGCTCTCGATGGACATATGAATGTCTTCGTCGTTGATGTCGAAGGTAAAGTTGCCGGCATCGATATCCTGTTCGATTCCGGTCAGGCCCTTGGCAATCGCCTGCTCGTCCTCGGCACTGATGATGCCCTGGGCCGCCAGCATTTTGGCATGCGCCTTAGAGCCGGCGATATCCTGCTTATAGAGATGTTTGTCGACCGGCAGCGACGCGCCAAACTCCTGCGTGACCTCGGCCACGCCTGCCTCAAAACGACCGCCCCAAAGAGCCATGGAACCGTCCCCTTTCTCCAAATACCAAAACAAGCGCCCAAAGCAATGCGCCATATCGCTAAAGCGATTTTTCACCCGCTAGTTTTACACATTCCCCACCGTGTGCGGTGCCATGTAGCTAATTTGCAAAGAAGTGACGCGCCATGCACTTGGCGCCCAACGTCTCCCTCCGGATGTTGCCCTGCGAACCATCGATCCAGGCCTTCAGGCTCATAGGGACGTCCTCGACCCTTGCAGCATCGAACTCGGGCGCGAGGGCAAGTAAAGCATGCGCGATAGCATTGAACATAATGGATACTCCTCATATATAGGCGCAGAGCCGCCAAATTGATAGAAGGAGCCCCGCCGGACAACCCCGGCGGGGCTCGGACTCAGCCGCAGACGCGGCATCATATATGCGGGCGGAACGTAGGGGCCACCGATGTTAAGAAGTGTCAGCAAGCATAACGAAAGGTAGGGACCCCGTGCGCCCGTTATGTATCACGCGGATGGGCCGCGCGGATACCAAGGGAAGGAAGCGCTAGGCCTGGGCGGCAGCAGAGCTGGGGCCCTGGACCTTTGCCCACGTCTTGAGCGACAGCGTATCGATCTCGATAAAGCCGGCACTGGCCTTCTCGTCAAACGTGGTGTCGCGGTCGTAGGTAGCCAGACCGTAGTCGTAGAGGCTGAAGGGGCTCTTGCGGCCGACGACATGGCAGTTGCCCTTAAAGAACTTCAGACGGACGGTGCCGGTCACGAACTTCTGGGTATCGGCCATAAAGGCATCGAGCGCGTTTTTGAGCGGGCTGTACCACTGGCCGTTGTACACGGCGGTGGCCCAATCCTGCTCGAGCTTGATCTTGGTCTTGAGCAGGTCGCCCTCGACGCAGATGTCCTCGAGCGCCTTGTGGGCGGTGATGAGCGTCAGGGCGCCGGGAACCTCGTAGCACTCGCGGCTCTTAAGGCCCACCAGACGATCCTCGACCAGATCGAGACGGCCAAAGCCGTTATCGCCCGAAATCTTGTTGAGGGCGATGACGATCTCGGAGAGCTTCATCTTCTTGCCGTCGACGGCGACGGGCTTGCCGGCCTCAAACTCAATCTCGGTGTAGGTCGGGGTGTCCGGCGTGTCCTCGGGGTTCTTGGTCATAACCCAGGCGTCGTCGAGCGGCTCGTTCCAGGGATCCTCCAGGTGGCCGCACTCAATGGCACGACCCCACAGGTTGTCGTCGATGGAGTAGGGGTTGTCGTTGGCACCCTCGGGAACCGGCACGTTGTGGGCGTGGGCATAGGCGACCTCGTCGGGACGGCACTTCAGGTCCCACTCGCGAACCGGGGCGATAACCTTGAGCTCGGGGTCGAGGGCCTTGACGGCGGCCTCAAAACGGACCTGGTCGTTACCCTTGCCGGTGCAGCCGTGGGCGACGTAGGTCGCGCCAAACTCGTGGGCGACCTCAACAAGCTTCTTGGCAAGCAGCGGGCGAGACAGGGCGGAGAGCAGCGGATACTTGTTCTCATACATGGAGTTTGCTGCGATGGCTTTGGTCAGGAATTCATCGGAGAACTCGTCGCGCAGGTCGAGCACCTGGCAATCGAGAACGCCCAGGTCGAGCGCCTTCTGCTTCTTGGCATCCAGTCCGGTCTCTTCCTGGCCCACGTTGCCGCAGACACAAACGACATCGAGATTCTTCTCGTCCTGGAGCCACTTGACACATACGGATGTATCAAGACCACCGGAATATGCGAGAACGACTTTTTCCTTGCTCATGGCTGTTTCCTTTCGCCCTTGGTAGCTAGTTAGAACATCGGTCAGTTGCAAGTCATTTCAAGGTCATATACCGTGCAATATCAGGTTAAATAGCAAAAATCAGCACATACATGCCCTAGAAACATGCAGCAATGTCGTGCTAAAACCCAACGACCTCAAAATGACTCTGTTGAGGCA
>DBEZQF010000157.1:0-1625 GCA_048254795.1 Collinsella sp.
CATCCGATGAGCATCCTCACCGGTCACGAGGTTGTTGTCGACGGCGCTTACCTCGGTGGCGCCGACGGTTCCGTCCCGGGTCTCGCCAACGTTGAGCCCGAGGGCTACGTGCGCCAGTGGAAGGCCGCTCAGGCCGGCGACTGGGCTACCGTCAAGGCCGAGCAGGATCGCCTCAACGAGATCTCCCACATCTGGGATGTCACCTCGGGCGTCCAGGGCTATGCCGGTGGCGTTGGCGCCTTCAAGACCGCTATGAACCTCATGGGCATCTTCGACAGCCCGACCATGCCTCGCCCGGTGAAGGCCATGACCGGCGAGAACGTCGAGGCGATTAAGAAGGTCCTCCAGGACAACGGTCTCCTGTAAAGCTTCCCCGGGCACCCGACCTTGCCGTTCAACCGTGCGGCCATGACCCATTAGGTCAATGGCCACACGGTTTCTAGGCGATTTCGGGCACCTGGAAAACCTTTACCGCGCTGTGACGGCTAGCCTGACGGCGCATTTCCTGTAGTTGTTTTTTATCTCCGAAGGAGAGCGACATGGAGAACAAGTACGTCTGCTCTGTCGATATCGGCGGAACTAAGATCGCGACCGCCATCATGGAGTACCCGGCTGACGGCAGCGTGCCCCATCCCGTTTTTGAGGCCGAGGTTCCTACTGAGGCCCAGGAGGGCGGCGAGGCCGTCTTCCAGCGTATCGAGGCGTCCATCAAAGCTGCTCTCGAGGCGAATCCCGATGTCGAGGTCCTCGGTGTCGGTATCGGTGCCGCCGGTGTCGTCGATCCCAAGACGGGCGCCATCGCGTATGCCAACGAGATCATGCCCGGCTGGTCCGGCGTTCAGTTGGGGCCGCGTCTGCGCGAGGACCTTGGTCTTCCCGTTGCCGTGGTGGGCGACGTGCAGGCTCATGCTCTGGGCGAGGCCCACTGGGGCGTCGGCAAGGGCAAGTTCTCCGTCTTGTGTCTGGGCATCGGTACGGGCATCGGCGGCGCATATGTCGAGAACGGCCGCGTAATGCAGGGCTTCCATGGTGCTGCTGGTCATATGGGCCACATCGAGTGCTCGGCTGCCGCTGGCATTCCCTGCGCCTGCGGACGTTCTGGCCATCTTGAGTCGGTTGCTTCGGGCACTTCCATTGGTCGTATGTACGATGAGCGCTTTGGTCGCGTCGACCCCAGCCGTCCTTCGGTCGGTCGCGATGTGAACGACCTGTGCCGTGCGGGCGACGCAAAGGCGACCGAGGTCATCCATGACGCCGGCTTTGCGCTGGGTGCCAGCTTGGGCTCGCTCGCTAACATCCTGGACCCTGAGGTCATCGTGCTTTCGGGCGGCGTGATTCACCAAGGTCCCGATTGGCGTTCACAGACGTGGAAGGATTCGGTGCACGAGGGCTATGCCAGCCAGGCGCTCGATCCGCTTCAGGACACGCCGATCCTCATCGGTTCTCTGGAGGGCGATGCTCCGCTCATCGGTGCCGCCGAACACCTTCTTGCATCGTTGAAGTAAACATAACTACCAAGTGCGCCTTCTGAGGTGCCGCAGATTGACGTGAAGAGGAGCGAAGCGTACTTCGGTACGTGAGCGACGGTTTGAACGTCAAGGTGCGGTGTCTCAGAAGGCTGTTTT
>DBEZQF010000158.1:0-5036 GCA_048254795.1 Collinsella sp.
GCCTTCCACGCCGTCCAAGCGCAAGCGTCGAGCGTCGACACGCCCAGCAGCGGAACATTGGCACCGCGCGCGAGGCCCTTGGCAGTGGAGATGCCGATGCGCACACCCGTAAACGACCCCGGGCCGCGGCCGACCACGTAGTAACCAACATCGCTGCGATCCAGACCGGATTGAGCCAGCACGCCATCAACGGTATTCACGAGCTCAACGTTGGCGTGACGGCGACACATATGGTCGCCACTCACGAGCTTCGTCTCGCCCGTCTGCCCATCAATCCAGCTTGCCGCGCAGGCAAGCATGTCGGTCGAAGTATCGAGCGCCACCACCAGCGCGTTGTCGTTATGCAAGCTCATCTTGTACAGCCTTATCAATCAAATGGGAAAGCTCCATTGCGCGGTCACCGTGCGCCTCGAGCGTTATCGTTCGCACATCGCTGTCGCCCTCATCACGCTTGAGCGTCACCGAAAGATACTCATCCGTCAGCTCGTCCTGGAATTGTTCGCCCCATTCCAGCAGGCAAGCACCCTCATAGCCCAGCACATCGAAAATGCCCGTATCCTCGAGCTCGTAGGCATGCTCCAGGCGGTATAGATCAAAGTGAAACAGCGGAATATGACCTTGATCGTGAACGGCCATGAGCGCAAACGTAGGGCTCGTAACCATATGTCCATCGCCCAGCCCGCGCGAGACGCCCTTGGTAAAGTGAGTTTTGCCCACTCCCAGGCCACCGGTCAGGATGAGCACATCGCCGTCCTCAAGGCACGGTGCAATTAGCTCGCCAAAGTACTCCGTATCGGCAGCGCAAGTCGTTTTGTAAGTACCTACCCCCAGGCGCTCCAGGGACATATATGCTCCTTATTATTCCGAGGCGTCCTCTGGTGCGGGATGTCGCTCCAGATAGTCGCCCAGCATCTTAAAGTCTTCCTCCAGCAGTTCCTGCCACGCCGGATTGCGTAGCGCTGCTGCCGGATGGAACGTGGGCATTACTACAAAATGCCCCATCTGGTGGAACCTGCCGCGCAGCTTAGTAATGCCAATCTCGGTCTTAAGCACAAAGTGCGTCGCGGGGTTGCCGAGCGTCACGATGATATCGGGCCAGATGCTTCGAATCTGCTCACGCAAAAACGGCGAGCAAGCCAGTACTTCCTCGGGGCGCGGATTGCGGTTTCCCGGCGGGCGGCACTTAAGCACATTGGCAATGTAGACGTCTTCGCGTTTAAGACCCGCCAGGGACAAAATGCCGTTGAGGTCCTCGCCTGCCGCCCCCACAAAGGGCTCGCCCTGCAAATCCTCATTGCGGCCCGGCGCCTCGCCAATAAACATCACACGAGCGCGGGGGTTTCCCACGCCAAACACGATATTGTGACGCGACTGGTAGAGCTGGCAGAGGTGACAATCGCCCAGAACGGCCTCGATTTCCTCGAGTGCGACCTCACATGGCACCTGATGGGTATGGCCGGGGATGTGCATGACGCCCATAGCGGCTCCTACACGTAGACCTTGTCGAGACGCATGCCAAAGCCGCAGGCGACCTCGTAGTTAATCGTTCCGCGCAGTCGGGCCATCTCGTCCATAGTGATCTCGGCATCGCCATCGCGGCCGACAATAATCATCTCGTCACCATACTCGGCCTCGGGAATCTCGTGTGCCGGGTTGGACTGAATGGCGACCATAAACTGGTCCATGCAGATATTGCCAACCTGATGCACGCGCTCGCCGCGATACAGCACATCCATACGATTGGAAAGCGTACGCGATAGGCCGTCGGCATAACCGATCGGCAGCGTGCAGATCTGAACGCGCGTGCGCGGTACGCGGTAGGTAAAACCGTAGCCCACGCCCTCACCCATCGCAGGGTGTGCCACGCGCGTCACGCGCGCATGGACGCTCATAACGGGATCAAGCTGCATCACGCGGCCACTCAGCTCGCACGGCTGCATGCCATACAAGCCAACGCCGGCGCGAATCATATCAAAATGCATCGAGGGGTCGAGCATCGAGGACGGCGTGTTGGCGCAGTGCACGATACCGCACTCAAAGCCCGCATCCTTAATGGCCTGAACGGCCTCGGTAAAGCGCTGACACTGCAGTTTGTAGTCCCAGCCCGAAGGTTCATCGGCCGTGGCGAAGTGCGTAAATACGCCGTCGCACTGAATACCGCGATGGAAATTAATACCGCGCACAAAGTCGAGCACCTGCGTGTAGTGTACGCCGATACGATTCATACCTGTCTCGATGGCGAGATGATACTTGCCCACCTTGCCCGCCGCGACGGCACATTCGCCATACGCAAGAGCAAAGTCAGACGTATAGACCGAGGGCATGATATCAAACTCGAGCAACGTCGGAATGGCCTCGATAGGCGGCTCGCTTAGGATGAGGATGGGCTTCGTAATCCCGCCCTGTCGGAGCTCAACGCCCTCGTTAACCGTCGCCACGGCAAACATGTCGGCACCGGCCGAATACATGATCTTGGCGCACTCAACAGCTCCATGACCATAAGCATCGGCCTTGACCACGCAGCACAGGCGCTGACGTGGATTCAGCAAGTTCTTATAGGCCCTCGTGTTGCGACGGAGCGCCCCACGGTCGATCTCGACCCAGGACCAGCGCGTCAAATCGGCTTTATTCATGATTAGTCATCCGACCCTTCGTCCATGATTCCCAGATCTTCGAGCGCATCCTTTGCCGCCAGCTCCATGGCAGGACCGATCAAGTCGATAAGATCGGTCGCGATAACGCTCTTCTCACCATACTCCGTCGCCGCGGCAAAACCGGCGTAGCTGTGAAGTGCGACGGCGTACGAATACAGCAACTCCCAACGATCCATCTCGTCGCGCATGGTGGCAAGCGTGCCGGCCAAAATACCCGCGAGAACATCACCCGAACCGGCAGTTGCCAGAGAAGCCGGACCCGAGAGCGGCAGCAGTACACGCTCAACGCCACAGATAGCCGTCGTCGGCCCCTTGGCAATGACCACCAGATTGTCGGAGCCTGCAGCCCAGACAACCTTCTGCGCGGCTGCAATCGCGGTACCAAGGTCATTCACCTCGTCACCGGCAACCAGACGCGAAAGCTCACGATAGTGCGGCGTCATAACCAACGGCTGCTCGCGACGATACATCTCGGGGTTACTATCAATACCGTCAATGGCAATCTTAGCAAGGCAGTTGAGTGCATCGGCATCCAAAATAAGCGGTACATCAAGCTCGAGCAAGCCCGAAACCACCTGCATAGCGCCGGCAGACGTCGTCATACCGGGACCGCACAGTACGCAGCTGTACTTCTTTGCAATCTCGCACACCGTCATGCGCGCAGCGGCGCCAAAGGAGCCGCGGGAATCAGACGGAATAGCAAAGACGGGAATCGAAGGAAGTGCCATGCGAATAAGATTAGCGCAGGCGTCAGGAGCCGCGACTGCCACGTAACCAGCACCCGCGCGAGCTGCAGACTTGGCCGCCATAATGGCAGCACCAGGATATTGCGCAGATCCGGCGACAATAAGCACAGAGCCACGGGAATACTTATCGATATTCGTAGGAAGTGGAGCAAAGTAATCAACTAAGTCACCGGGCTCGACAATCTCGGCGGCGTGGTCGACATCATCGATGACCTCGTCAAGACGGTCGTAAAGATTGCCGCAGATCAAATCGCCAGCATACTCAGGGCCATCAGCGCTATACAGACCAATCTTGGGCGCAATCATCGTCACCGTATGCTCGGCACGAATGCAGTCGTCATCAACAACGCCCGTCTCGGCATTCAGGCCCGAGGGGACATCAATGGATACGACACAATCGGCGCATTCATTGACCGTAGGAATCCAGATGGAGAACGGCGCACGCAGATTCCCGTGGAAACCGGTACCAAAAATGGCATCGACAACAACATCGGCCTTATCGATCAAAACCTCGAGTTCGTCACGCGAAGGGCCGACGCAAACGTGCACATCGCGGCCGGCAGTACGACGAGCAACATGACGTGCCAGAGCAGCAGGAATCTCATCCGGTTCAACCGGAGAAACGATATCCACGTCCACACCCTTATGGCTCAGAATATCGGCGGCAACCCAACCGTCGCCGCCATTATTACCAAAACCGACCAGAACGAGAACCCGATCGGGATTGAGCTTCAAGACCTCGTTGGCGGCAAACTCACCCGCTAGCTCCATAAGCTCGGCCTTCGAAGTCCCTTCGCGTTCGATGATATCCTCGAGACGAACGACTTCTTCGGTACTCAAAACCGGTTTCATCTATGCTCCTAGCGTATCTTGCGAAGCATCGCCCAGGTGCTCCGTCAATGCCGAATTCTGAAGCTGCTCAAGCTCATCTAAAACAGAGCGAGCCTCTTTAAATGTCTGCGCAACGCGTTTCTTAGTGCTCACCTTTTCATCTTTTGGCTTAGGCCGAGCATCTTCGGTAATCGCGATGGCATTCGCAACGGCTAAGTCTCCTGTAAGCGTAATGGAAAGAGCGACCTCAACAACACCCAGCTCTTGAGCGATCTCGAGAGCACGGCCCGAAAGCAACACCTTCGGTTTGCCGAGTTTATCACGCGTTACCGAAACATCCTTGCGACCCACGCCTTGACTAAAACCCGTGCCGAGAGCTTTAAGCACCGCCTCGCGCGATGCAAAGCGGCTCGCATAGTGAGCGGCGGGGCGCGATGATGCATCGCAATACGCACGCTCTTCTTCGGTAAACACACGCCGAGCAAACGACGGCGTCTTTTCAAGAATTGATTTCATGCGGGAAATCTCGACGATATCAACGCCGATACCAGCTTCAGCCATGTTCACCTCCATATTGCACAGACTAAGTTATTGTAGCCCGTTCACAGAAGATGCGACAAACGAGGGTTATAAAACACAGCTACTATGTGAGACAAAAGCCCGTAAACGCAAAAAAGGGGGAGGCCGCGAGGCCTCCCCCTTCTCAGTTCAAGCGTACGGCTCGGTGCCGTCCACCGGTCAGCGGCGCCCTGGCCTCCCACGGGCTGACCCCGCAGTACTCTCGGCGCGATGGGGCTTAGCTTCC